>NZ_JBSGTX010000006.1:0-148482 GCF_053607625.1 Streptomyces sp. NPDC055103 | reverse complement strand
TGCCTACGGTGGTGCGGGGCCCTCCAGGTCGAGAAGCCGCCCCGGGTGGCCGACGGCGAGCTCGGGCAGCCCGGTGCCGGCCCCGGTGGTTCAGCGTTAACGAGGCCTCTCCAGGCCAGTTCACGGGGGGAGGAATCAGCATCATGGGCGTCACGCTCGCCAAGGGAGGCAATGTCTCCCTCTCCAAGGCCGCTCCCAACCTCACGAAGGTCCTCGTCGGACTCGGCTGGGACGCGCGCTCCACCACCGGAGCCCCCTTCGACCTCGACGCCAGCGCCCTGCTGTGCCAGGCCGGCCGTGTGCTGGGAGACGAGTACTTCGTCTTCTACAACCAGCTCCGCAGCCCCGAGGGATCCGTCGAGCACACCGGCGACAACCTCACGGGCGAGGGTGACGGGGACGACGAATCCCTCATCGTCGACCTGAGCCAGGTCCCGGCCCATTGCGACAAGATCGTCTTCCCGGTCTCCATCCATGACGCCGACAACCGCGGGCAGAGCTTCGGCCAGGTCAGCAACGCCTTCATTCGCGTCGTGAACCAGCTGGACGGTCAGGAACTCGCCCGCTACGACCTCTCCGAGGACGCCTCGAGCGAGACCGCGATGATCTTCGGCGAGCTCTACCGCTACAACGGCGAATGGAAGTTCAGAGCGGTCGGCCAGGGGTACGCGTCCGGGCTCCGGGGCATCGCTCTAGACTTCGGGGTCAACGTTTCGTAAAGCCATGTAATTTCACGATGGGGTAGACAGTGGTTCTGAAAACCTTCGGCTGGTCGTTCGCGATCACTGCGCTCGGTCTGGTCGCAGCGGTGCTCTACGGGGGGTGGGAGGCATTCGGGATCGTCGCGATCCTCTGCGTCCTCGAGATCTCGCTGTCCTTCGACAACGCGGTGGTCAACGCCGGAATCCTGAAGAAGATGAATGCCTTCTGGCAGAAGATCTTCCTCACCATCGGTGTGCTCATCGCCGTCTTCGGCATGCGACTGGTCTTCCCCGTCGTGATCGTCGCGATCAGCGCGAAGATCGGCCCCATCGAGGCCGTCGATCTCGCCCTCAACGACGCCGAGCGCTACGAGCAGCTCGTGACCGACGCGCACCCGTCGATCGCGGCCTTCGGCGGCATGTTCCTGCTGATGATCTTCCTCGACTTCATCTTCGAGGACCGTGACATCAAGTGGCTCGGCTGGCTGGAGCGCCCGCTGGCCAAGCTCGGCAAGGTCGACATGCTGTCGGTCTGCATCGCCCTCATCGTCCTGGCGATCAGCGCCATGACCTTCGCGACCCAGGCCCACCAGCACGGCGGTACGCACATCGACGCGTCGTCGACCGTGCTGCTCTCGGGCGTCTTCGGTCTCATCACGTACCTCGTCGTGGGCGGTCTCTCCAGCTACTTCGAGAACAAGCTGGAGGAGGAAGAGGAGCGCGAGCACGAGGCCGAGGAAGAGGCCAAGCGCAGCGGCAAGAAGGTCACCGTGGTCCAGCTGGCCGGCAAGGCCGCCTTCTTCATGTTCCTCTACCTGGAGGTCCTCGACGCCTCCTTCTCCTTCGACGGTGTCATCGGCGCCTTCGCCATCACCAACGACATCGTCCTGATGGCGCTCGGCCTCGGCGTCGGTGCCATGTACGTCCGTTCGCTGACGGTCTACCTGGTCCGTCAGGGCACCCTCGACGACTACGTCTACCTGGAGCACGGCGCGCACTACGCGATCGGCGCACTGGCGGCGATCCTCATGGTCACCATCCGCTACGAGATCCCCGAGGTCGTCACCGGCGGCATCGGTGTCGCCCTCATCGGCTGGTCCTTCTGGTCCTCCGTCCGCCGCAACAAGCGGCTCGCGGCGGCCGAGGGCGGCGCCGAAGACAAGACAGAGGTGTCCTCCGGGGTGTGACACCCCCGGTAACGAGGAACGCTTCTCTGCGGGGCGGTCGGTGCACCCGGCCGCCCCGCAGGCATGTGCGTGGTGCGGAATGTGCGAGCAGTGGGGGTGGGGGCGGCATGGGCTTCTGGGACAACCTGTTTCCGGGGCGGGCGGCGCAGTTCGACATGGGCGGCGCCGCGTCGAACACGATCGATCTGACGAGGAGGCGCCCGTCGGTCTCGCTGTCCAAGCAGGGCGCGGCGACCGGGAACCTCCGGGTCAACCTCTCCTGGCGGATGCGGACCTCCGACCTCGAAGGCCGGTCCCGGCAGAGCGGCCGGCTGCTGCGCAATCCCTCGCAGCTCTTCAAGCCCGAGGTGGTCCAGGCGCACACCCAGGGCGTCGTCAACGTCGACCTGGACCTGGGGTGCCTGTACGAGCTCGCCGACGGCACCAAGGGCGTGGTGCAGCCCCTCGGCGGCTTCTTCGGTGACCTCAACGCGGCGCCGTACGTGAAGCTGAGCGGCGACGACCGCTTCGGCGCCCCGTCCGGAGAGACGATCTTCGTCAATCTGGACCACAAGGACGAGATCAAGCGGCTGCTGTTCTTCGCGTACATCTACGACCAGACACCGGCCTTCGACCGTACGCACGCCAAGATCACGCTCTACCCGAGCAACGGCCCCAGGATCGAGATCGAACTCGACGAGCGCGCCCCGCAGGCCCGCTCCTGCGCGGTCTTCTCCGTGGAGAACGTCAAGGGCGACCTGACGGTCCGCCGCGAGGTGCGGTTCGTCTACGGCTTCCAGGCCGAGCTGGACCGGCTGTACGGCTGGGGACTCCAGTGGGGGCGCGGCTACAAGACCAAGGCGTGACAGGTGCTGCCCCGGGCCTCGGCCCCCTCAGGGGTCTCCGGGAGTCCCCGGGTCTCAGGGCCTGACGAACTGGGGACCCATGGGCGGCATCCGGAACTCCGGAGCCGCGTGCGGATCCGGCGGGCGGACGGGCTGCGGATAGCCGTAGGCGGGCCCGGGGCCCGGGGCCGGGGCGTTCACCGGCTGCTGCGGGTACCCGTAGGCGGGCGCCCGGTCCGGCACGGGAGGTACCGCCGGCTGCGGCGGTACGGGGGCGTGGATCACGGTCGCGTCGAGATCCGGGGAGCCCGCGACGGGGAAAGCGGAGGCAGGGACGCCGGTCGCGCCGCTCTGGGCCTCCTGGCCCTGGGACTGGATCTGGAGCTCACGGGCGTCCGGGGCGCCCTGAGCGGCCGCCTGGGCGGCCGCCTGAGCGGCTTCCTGGGCCGCCTCCTGGGCGTCCTCGTCGACCGAGATGCCGAAGTCCGTGGCGAGACCGACGAGGCCCGTGGGATAGCCCTGGCCCACCGCGCGGAACTTCCAGGTGTCCCCGCGCCGGTACAGCTCGCCGCAGATGACCGCCGTCTCCTCGCCGGTCTCCGCCGTCACGTCGAACCGCGCCAGCGGCTCGCGGTCCGGCCCGGCCGTCGCGTCGTACAGCAGGATCCGCAGGTCGGAGACGGACCGGAAGGTGCCGCCGTCGGAGGAGGCCGCGACGACCACCCGGTCGACCGAGGCCTCCACATTGCCCAGATCGGCCTCCACGGTGTCCGTCAGCCCCTGGGCCACCCGCTTCTTCGGCAGCCGCCGCACACACCCCGAGGGGTGGCGCGGCTGGTTGTAGAAGACGAAGTCCTCGTCGGACCGCACGCGCCCGTCGGCGCCCAGGAGCAGGGCCGAGGCATCCACGTCAGGGACCCCGGGGCCCGGGGTCCAGCAGAGCACGGCCCGTACGGCCGCGGTGTCGAGAGGGACGTTGGAGCCCTTCAGCATCGCGTGCGTCATGACCGCAATCCTGCCCTCCCGCCCGACCCGCGGACAACGCGGGGGCACCACCGATACCGGGACGAGATGACGGATGCTGACGAGTTACCTGAATTTCATGCAGGGAGGGAACTACGGACACCCGCACCTACGTACTATTACCGGCCACATGTCGTCAGGGCCCAGAGAGGCAGACGGGGGACTTACATGCGTCATTTCGGGCACATCCCGTCCGCAACGCGGACCGGGTTGTTCCACAGCGAGCCGGCCGAGTTTTCGGCCGACTCGCCCGCGAGCACGCTCGCCGTGGCCCTCGGGGCCACGCTCTACAGCCCGGCCACCCGGCCGCGGCTCGCCGACGACATCCGCAAACAGGCGGCGCGTGGCGTGGTCTCCATGGTGCTCTGCCTGGAGGATTCCATCAGCGACGCCGACGTCGAGGCGGGCGAGGCCAACCTCGTCCGGCAGTTCGCCGACCTCGCCACCGGGACCGTGACGGGTGCCGCCGGGACCGTGACGGACGCCGACACCGGCACGGACGTACCTCTGCTCTTCATCCGGGTGCGCGATCCGCACCAGATCACCGACCTCGTCGCCCGGCTGGGTGACACGGTCCGGCTGCTGTCCGGATTCGTACTGCCCAAATTCACCGAGACCCGCGGCCGCGCCTTCCTCGAAGCACTCACCCAGGCCGAGCGGACGAGCGGCAGGCGCCTCTTCGCCATGCCCGTCCTCGAGTCCCCCGAGCTCCTCCACCTGGAGACCCGGGCCGAGACCCTCGCCGGCATCGCCTCGATCACGGGCAAGTACCGCGACCGCGTCCTCGCCCTGCGCCTCGGCGTCACCGACTTCTGCTCCGCCTACGGCCTGCGCCGCTCGCCCGACATGACCGCCTACGACGTCAAGATCGTCGCCAACGTCATCGCCGACGTCGTCAACGTCCTCGGCCGCTCCGACGGCACCGGCTTCACCGTCACCGGGCCCGTCTGGGAGTACTTCCGACCCGGCGAGCGCATGTTCAAGCCGCAGCTGCGGCGCAGCCCCTTCCTGGAAGGCCGCGCCGAGGACCTGCGCACCGCCCTCATCGAGCACGACCTCGACGGCCTGCTGCGCGAGATCGAGCTCGACCGGGCGAACGGCCTGCTCGGCAAGACCTGCATCCACCCCACCCATGTGGTGCCGGTGCACGCGCTCTCCGTGGTCAGCCACGAGGAGTGGAGCGACGCCCAGGACATCCTGCGGCCCGAACAGGGCGGCGGCGGGGTGCTGCGCTCCGCGTATACGAACAAGATGAACGAAGTGAAGCCGCATCGCGCGTGGGCCGAACGCATCCTCCTGCGCGCCGAGGTCTTCGGCGTCGCCAAGGAGGACGTCGGCTTCGTGGATCTGCTCACCGCCGGACTTGCCGGCTGACGAAGGGACGTCGACGACGTGGTGTGGACCGGAACGTGGGTCGCGGAGCGACTGGGCGTCGAACTGATCGGCGGCGAGGAGCTACCGGCCCTGTTGGGCCTCGCACTGCGTCGTAACCCCAAGCGGGCGCACCTGCTCGTCTCCAGCGTGCTCGGCAAGCACGTGCCGCAGCGGCCCTCCGTCGTGTACGGCTCCGGCCTCGGCCTCGGCGTCCGCGTCCGCGAGCTCCTCGGCGACGAGGAGGCGGCCCGCTCGGTCGTCCTCGGCTACGCGGAGACCGCCACCGCCCTGGGCCACGCCGTCGCCGACGGCCTCGGCCTCGCCCCGTACCTCCACTCCACCCGGCGGCCGGTGGCCGGAGTCGCCCCCGCGGGCGGCTTCGAGGAGTCCCACTCGCACGCGACCTCGCACCTCCTGCTGCCCGAGGACCCGAAGCTCCTCGCCGGCGCCGGACCGCTGGTCCTCGTCGACGACGAGTTCTCCACCGGCAACACCGTCCTCAACACGATCCGGGACCTCCACGCCCGCTACCCGCGCGAGCGGTACGTCGTCGTGGCCCTCGTCGACATGCGATCCACCGCCGACCTGGGCCGCCTGGACGCCTTCGCGGCGGAGATCGGCGCCCGCGTCGACCTGATATCCGCCGCTGCCGGGACCGTACGCCTCCCCGAGGGGGTCCTGGAGAAGGGCCGGGCGCTGGTGGCGGAGCACGAGAGGGCGTACGAGCCGAAGGCCGCCGCGGGCCCCGTCGCCGCTCCCGGGGCGCACGCCCCCGTGCGGGTGGAGCTCGACTGGCCGGCGGAGCTGCCCGACGGCGGCCGCCACGGCTTCACGCCCGAGCACCGGGAGCTCCTGGAGGAGACCCTGCCCGGCCTCGCGGCCGGCATCGGCCGGGCCTTGGAGGCCTCGGAGACCCCGGGGACCTCGGAGACCTCGGAGTCTCCGCATTCCACCCGCGCCGGCCACATGTCGCACACCCACCGCATCCTCGTCCTCGGCTTCGAGGAACTGATGTACGCGCCGCTGCGGCTCGCCACCGCCCTGGAGGAGACCGGGCACGACGTCCGCTACTCCACCACCACCCGCTCGCCGGTCCTCGCCGTCGACGACCCCGGCTACGCGATCCGCACCCGCCTCGTCTTCCCCGCCCACGACGACCCGGCCGACGGGCCCGGCGAGCGCTACGCCTACAACGTGGCGGGAGCGGGCTTCGACGCTGTCGTCCTCGTCGTCGACTCCGCCGCCGACACCCCGGAACTGCACGCCCCGGACGGCCTGCTCGCACAGCTCGCCGCGCACGTCCCGCGGGTCGCGCTCGTCGTCGTCCCCTCGTACAAGCCCCCAGTCTCCGAAGCTCCCGACGCTCCCGAAGCTCCCGAAAGGAGCTCCATGCTGCCCGAGCCCCTCCGCGGCCCCGCCTTCTCCTCGTACGCGCCCGAGGAGGTCGGCTGGCTGCTCCAGGACCTCTCGGGCGTCGAGCTGGAGGCGCCCACCGAGGAACGCGAGGAAGCCATCCAGAGCGGCGGCGCGCACTACGCCGAATCGCTCCCCGTCGAATACCAGCCCAGCGCCCGCTACCAGGAGCTCTTCCACTCGGCCCTGGAGGGCTCCGCCGCCCGAATAGCCCGCGCGGTCGGCACCGTCACCGAGACCGTCCTCGCCGAGCGCCCCGGTCGCAGCCCCGTCCTCGTCTCGCTGGCCCGGGCCGGCACCCCCGTCGGCGTCCTCATGCGCCGCTGGGCCCAGGCCCGCCACGGCCTGGACCTCCCGCACTACGCCGTCTCCATCGTGCGCGGTCGCGGCATCGACGCCAACGCGCTGCGCTGGCTCGCCGCCCACCACGACCCCGCCGACGTCGTGTTCGTCGACGGCTGGACCGGCAAGGGCGCCATCACCCGCGAACTCGCCGAGGCCATCAAGGAGTTCGAGGCCTCCGAAGGGGTCTCGGGCTTCGACCCGGAGATCGCGGTCCTCGCCGACCCCGGCTCCTGCGTCCGCACGTACGGCACCCGCGAGGACTTCCTCATCCCCTCCGCCTGCCTCAACTCCACGGTCTCCGGCCTGATATCGCGCACCGTGCTCCGCCCCGACCTCGTCGGACCGAACGACTTCCACGGCGCCAAGTTCTACCGCGAACTGGCCGGAGCCGATGTCTCCGGCGCCTTCCTCGACGCCGTCGCCGCCCGCTTCGACGAGGTCGCCGAGACCGTCGACGTGGACGTCAAGGAACTCCTCGCCGCCGACCGCACCCCCACCTGGGAGGGCTGGGCCGCCGTCGAGCGGATCAGCGAGGAGTACGGCATCCACGACGTCAACCTGGTCAAGCCCGGCGTGGGCGAGACCACCCGCGTCCTGCTCCGCCGCGTCCCCTGGAAGATCCTCGCCAAGCGGGGCGCGGACGCCGACCTCGCGCACGTCCGCCTGCTCGCCGAGCAGCGCGGTGTACCCGTCGAGGAGGTCGACGAACTCCCGTACAGCTGCGTCGGCCTGATCCACCCTCAGTACACCAGGGGTGCGACAGGCGCCGACGGCAAGGCGGTGGTGTCCCAGTGAGTACGCCGCCGAACACCACCCTGGTCGCGAGCGACCTCGACCGCACCCTCATCTACTCCAGTGCGGCCCTGGCCCTCGGCATGCCCGACGCCCAGGCGCCCCGCCTCCTCTGCGTCGAGGTCCACGAGTCGAAGCCCCTGTCGTACATGACCGAGGACGCGGCCGGCCTCCTCGCGCGACTGACCGGCGAGACCGTCTTCGTCCCGACCACGACGCGGACGCGCAAGCAGTACCAGCGCATCCAACTCCCGGGCGCCACACCGAAGTACGCGATCTGCGCGAACGGCGGGCACATCCTCGTCGACGGCGTCTCCGACCGCGACTGGCACACCACGGTGGTGAACCGGCTGGCCGAGGAATGCGCGCCGCTCTCCGAGATCCGCGCCTACCTCACCGCCACGACCGACCTGTCGTGGGTGCGCAAGCACCGGGTCGCCGAGGACCTCTTCGCCTACCTCGTCGTCGAGCGCGAGCGGCTCCCCGAGGAGTGGCTGGGGCGCTTCGGAGAGTGGGCGGGGGAGCGCGGCTGGACCGTCTCGCTCCAGGGCCGCAAGGTGTACGCGGTGCCGAAGCCGCTCACCAAGAGCGCGGCCGTCCGCGAGGTCGCCCGCCGCATCGGCGCCACGCTCACCCTGGCGGCCGGGGACTCACTCCTCGACGCCGACCTGCTGATGGCCGCGGACCGGGCATGGCGCCCCGGCCACGGCGAACTGGCCGACAGCGACTGGACCGCCCCCCACCTCGACGTCCTCGCGGAACGCGGCGTCGCGGCGGGGGAGGAGATCCTCCGCCGCTTCCGGGCGGCGGCGGCAGGCTAGGGGCCTGTCCGGCGGATCGGGGTCGGACAGGCCCAAGGGCCTGTCTTTCGGATCATGCCGGCTGGCCGGTGTCCCCGCGGGGCTCAGCCGCAGCAACCCCCGCCGCAGCAGCCACCGCCACCCCCGCCGCCGCCCGCGCTCTGCGCGGGGGCGGCGGTGCTGCTGCCGCCGACGGCCACGGCCGAGAGCAGCTTCACGGTGTCGTCGTGCCCGGCGGGGCAGGCGGCCGGAGCGGAGGACTCGGCCATGGGCCGGCTGATCTCAAAGGTGTCGCCGCAGGTGCGGCAGCGGAATTCGTAACGAGGCATGGGAACAGGCTAACGGCGGGCGGGCCCGGAGGGCAGTGAGCCCCGGGGGCGCAGCGCCCGCCGCGCACACCCCGCGGGGGACCCGCCGGTCTCACCTCACGCCCCTCGGGCCGGGCCGGGCTCAATGACCGGCGGCCGTGCCCCGGTCCTCCCGGATCTGCTCGACGACGCGCGCGGCGGTGGCGCGGACGCCCTCCAGCTCGGTCAGGAAGTGCCAGTAGTCGGGGTGGCGGCCCTCCAGCGTGCCGAGCGCCCGGTCGAGCCGGGCCACGGCCTCGTCGAGCGGGCGGGCGTGGCGCGGGTCGGGGGTGTTCCGACCCGCCATCGCCAGCCGCTGGGCGTCCCGTACCGCGAAGCGGGCGCGGTCGGTCTCCTCCTTCGGGTCCTTCGCGACGGCGTCCAGGCGGCGCAGCCGCTCCCCGGCGGCCGACACGGCCTCGTCGGTCGAGTCGAGGAGCGCGCGGACCGTGGAGAGCCGGGAGGTCGCGTCGGGCCAGCGCTGCTCCTCGCGGGCCTTCGCGGCCTCGGCGAGCCGCTCCTCGGCCTGCCGGAGCGTGCCGGCGGCCTGCTCGGGCACATGCTGGAGGTCCTGCCAGCAGGCCGCGGAGAATCGCCGCCGCAGCTCCGAGAGGACCAGCTCGACACCGCCGGCGCGGGTGGTCAGCGCCTCGGTGCGGGTACGCAGGGAGACGAGCCGGCGGTCGATCTCGGCGGCGCGCTGCGGCAGCCGCTCGGCCTCGGCGCGTACGGCCTCGGCGTCCCGCAGGACGCGGTCGGCGCGCTGGAGGGTCTCGGGGACGCCGTGCCGCCCGGCGCCCTCGTTGAGCCGGGTCAGTTCGGGCCCGAGCTGGGCGAGCCGCAGCGCGAGGTCGTCGGCGCGCAGACCCCCGTCCCGTACGGCGTCGAGCGCGCCGCTCGCGCCGCGCAGCGCCTGGCGGGCCCGCTCGACGGCGGGGGCGAGCCGGGCGAGCTGGGTCTCGGCGCGGTCCAGGAGCGGCGCGAGGCCCTCCTCGAACCGGTCGAGCTCGCCCTTGACCCGGTCGAGTTCGTCCTTGGCGGCGCTCAGTTCGGCGCGGGCGCGGCCGGCGGTGGCGGCGTCGAGCTCGTCACGGTCGAGGTCGTGGGCGTCGACGGCACTGATGTACGTGTGGCTGACCTCGTCGATGCGGTGCCCGAGGGCCTGGAATCCCTCGACGACGCGTCGCGCCTCGGGCGAACTGTCGACAGCGGTGATCGTCTCGATGGAGATCCGCAGCCCGCGCTGGGCGGTGTCGAGCTCGTAGAAGGCGGCCGCGGCGGCGTCCTTGGCGGCCTGGGCCTCGGCCCGCTGGCCCTCCCCGCGCCCGCCGAACCAGCGTCGCGTACCGCCCCCGGCGAAGGCCTGCGGCAGCAGCGCCCCGACCAGCAGCGGCAGCGCGAGGGCCAGTCGGAAGGTGGACGGAATCCTGGGCGCCGCACTGCCCCCAGGGGATGTCCTGCCGTCGCTCGCCGCCACGTACTCTCCCCGTGCTGTGTCCACCGTCACCGGTCCGGTTCATTCTCCCACCCGGTAAGGACGAACACACGGGCCGATCAGTTCGCCGTTCGTACGGAGATGTCACCGTCGTCACTGCGGACGCTCACTGCATGCCCGCTGCCGTCGCGGCGCGGCACGTCGACGTGGACGTCACCGCTGTCGCTGGAGCCGGTGGCCTCGTACTCGCCGGTGGGCAGGGTGACGTCGACGTCGCCGTCGTGGGTGATCACGTCGACCTGGAGGGGTACGGCCCCGAGGGCGATCAGCACGTCGCCGTCGTCGGACCGGACGAGCACGCGGGGCGAGCGGGTGTCGCCCTGGACGGCCAGGTCGCCGTTCTCGGTGCCGAGGTCGAGCGCGCCGGTGCTCTTGGCCACCTGTACGTCCCCGTCGTCGGACCGCACCTTCAACGACGTGGCGAACCCCTCCGCCGAGACGTCCCCGTTCTCGGTCTCGACGGTGACGGCGACATCGCGCGGCACCTGGATCCGGTGCACGGCGCCGCAGCTGGACGCCACGGCGTCACAGTCCACCCGCAGGGTGAGCCGCCCGTCCTCCAGCTTCCAGTCGGCGTCGGGCCCGGACCCCATGAACACCCACCCGTCGACCTGCCGCTCGACGACCACGTCGTCGACGTCGGCGGGCGTGACGACGATCTCGGAGTCGTCGGAGTCCACGGTGAGGGCGCCCCCGTCGAACGCGAACGTCCTCCTCTCGACCGGCGCGTCCCCGGTGTCCACCGTCCCGCAGGCACTGAGCGGGAACGCGGCGAGGAGAACCCCGCCGGCGGCGAGGAACACACGGGACGGGCGGCGTGCTGCGGCCATGACGATCGAACCCCCAGAAGAAGACATTCGGTCCGCCGACGGTACGAGCCCACCACCCCCCGTCACGATCCGGCGACCCACCGTCCACGGGGTGGGGCTACCCCCCGCCCACCACGCCACCGCGAACAATGGATTCGGCCCCCACCCGTCGGCCATGTAGGCTGTTGCCTCTTCCACGGGTGCGTAGCTCAGGGGTAGAGCGCTGCTCTTACAAAGCAGATGTCGGCGGTTCGAAACCGTCCGCGCCCACCAGGGAAAAGCCCCCGACCGATCACGGTTGGGGGCTTTCCCATGCCACATGGATGCCACCTGTCCACGACGGTCTTCAGGATTGCGTGGGCGGCAGCGTCCCGATTGGTGCCGCGCCGGCATGCTCCACCGTGCAGGTCGGATCCGGGTCATGCCAGAGAGCCACGGCGGCAACCGTCACCAGGATGAGGACAAGCTGGGTCTTCCACACCAGCGGCTTTGCCTTGGCGGCGCCCCACACCGCGACGCCCGCAAAGGCTCCGGCGGCCACGACCGCCACAGGGATCAACGGATCGAACTGGGCGGGATGAACCTCTGGACCAGGTATGGGCTCGCTGCCAGGTGCGAGACAGGCCATCCCCGAGAAAGCGGCCAGGAACAAGGCCGCGACAGCAAGTGGCGGAGTGAGGGCGATCAGCTCCGCCGCGAGCCACCCCACCCGCGTACCCCACACCCGCACGGCGGTTCCGGCCCGCGACCTACCCGCCGCGCCAGACCCCTCAGCGTTGACCATGATTCCCCCCTGCTGGTGCGCGGAGCGTACAGCAGGCGCGGAGTCATGTGATGAGAGGACCGACATGGCGAAATCGTCTACGAGCTGCCCGTCGGCGATAGCCGCCTCAGTCCCGCAGGTTCGGCCAGCCGTCCTTGTTGGAGTAGCTCTCGAAGCAGTACCGGGTCAACCGGTCCCACTCCTTGCCGGTGGCGAGCTCGTACGCTTCATCCGGCACGTACAGCAGCAACTCGCCGTCCTACTCGGTCGATGTGTACGGGGCGAACTCGTCGACGTCGGAGAAGGCGCTTTCCCACACGGCCTGTCCTGCGGCGACGACAGCGCAACGGGCGTACAGGAACCCGTCGTCCGACTGCGGGAAGGGGCTGCCGTTCCGCCTTTTCATGTTGGCGACGGGAAGTGTCCCGAACTGCTCCTGGTCCAAGCGGTAGAGAGCCTCTGCATGGCGTTCCGCGAACCCGATGACGTCCGGGTCGTGGCCGCCTCACTCGTGACGCGCATCCGGCGGACGTACTGCAGCGAACAGGGGCAGCCCCTGGAAACGGCTGACATCATGCTGCCGGCGGCCCCTGTGCGAGAGAGTCTACGACGTTCCCGTCAGTCGCTGACGGAACGCTGCTTGAGGGGGAAAGAGATGGAGTCGCTCGGTTATCTCATGGGTGCCTTGGCGTGGGGTGCGCCAGTTGCTGCTCTGCTGGTGGGGGCGCTCGCGACGGTTGTGGCCGTACGGTGGCGGCGGAAGGCGATCGCAGCCTTGGAGCGTGCAGAGTTGGATACCGACGCGCGGCTGACTGCTGAGTGGTCGGCCGAGTCAGGGCCCGGTTGGACGTCGCCTCGTGGGGGACAGGGGGACCCCCCGCGGCCAGTGCAGAAGGACTGACCTGCGGCGATGCGCCAGACGCGCCGAACCCGTGACGACGTATGCCGTCCGTGCTCCTGTCCGCGTTGTCTGCGCCTCCCCTGACGTGGCCGGCGCTGGGAACCTTCCGGGGTCTGATCGATGGCGATGTCGGAGACGGAAGGGGTCGGGATGGTCCAGTCGAAGTGTGGTGCTCCGACGCAGAGCGGAGGCCGGTGCCAGAGCAAGACGGTCATCGGGAGCTCGCGGTGTGCCAAGCATCAGGGGCCGTGGTCCGCGTACGGGGTGGAGCAGCGGAAGAAGAAGGAGGCCGAAGCGAAGATGCGGAAGCTCCGGAAGAAGCGGTGACGGGGGCTGTCGGCTCGCGAGGCTGACATCTACAGCTGACATCAACGGGCCCGGACGTGGGCGGTGCCGAGGGGACGCCAGTGTCGTTCTTCGCGCTCAGGCGTCGCCCGGGTTTCCCGGTGGCACGACCACGATCTGGTTCTCGTCCTCGTAGATGACCACGCCGGGGTTCGAGGACACCAGGCGACGGCACTCGACGCCGTGCGCGGCGAGCAGCTCCAGGTATCCGTCCACTCGGGTGATGAGCCATTCGGCGGACGACTTGAACCAGGCCACGGCACCCGGGTTCACGGCGGGGTCGTACACGCTGGGATCGACGCTGGTCGGGTTCGTGTAGTGGGCGTCGTACCAGTCGTTGGCGGACCTCCAGAACCGGTGCTGCTCCTCGGTCAACCTGCCCTGTGCCGCCAGCTCGTTGGCAAGGACGAAGACGCCGGGGAAGTGACCCCGCGCATGCCTTGCGGTTCCCTGGAACCGGACGTACGACGCTTGTTCCATGAGTGCTCCCCCCATGCCGACCCTCACTGTCCAGCGCGGATCCTAGGACAGGCCAGGAGCAGGTGCCCTCCGAGAGGGGCTCAGTCCCACCAGAAGGACCACATCTGCTTGCCCATGATGTGGTTGGCCGCGTAGGCGCGGAGGGTTTCGTCGTCGCCCTGGGTGATGGTGTCCGATGAGAAGGCGAAGTGTTCGGCGGAGACGGCTTCCGCTTCGCTCATCGTCCTGATGGGTGCCGCGACCGAGACCATCAGACGGTCGTGTCCCAGTCCCACGAGCCGGGCACCGAAGCGCTCTTCCCAGGATCGCAGGACTATGCGCATCTCTGACATGCCATAGGGCCAGCAGTCTGCGCCTGTCAGGCCGCGTTCCTCCGCCAGGGCCGGCAATTCCGTGCTGCGGTAGGCCCTGTCCAGGAGGTACGGCTCCCACGTGTCGTCGTCGTCCTCCGCCAGATCGGCCAGCACCCGCGCCGCTACTTGCTCCGTGTCCGGCCAGGCTGCCGACGGCGTGGCTGCCAGTCCGGGCCACTGGGCGTTGAAGGGAGCGACCACGTCGTCGAACGAAGCGGGTTCGCCGAAGAGGTCGACGACATTCTCCCGGCCGGGGAACTGCTCGCCGGGATGCGCGGCTTCCTGCGCGTAGGCCTCCCAGCTCTCGCCCAGGATCCGGTCCGCCGTACGTTCGTGCATGGCTGGTTTCTGCCCCCTCTGTGGAATCGCCAGGAAGTTACCAGCTGCCTCTGACAGCGACAGGGACGCCTGCCTGCCTGGAGTTGACGTGGGCCTGACCGGCCGGGTGTACTCCGGGGCATGGCTGAGGTGGGGGACGCGCCCGAATCCGGCGTGCAGAGCGGCGAGATGACGTCGCAGCGGTACGTCGAGACCAGGCTCGCGCAGTACCAGGAGTGGTACGACGTCAAGGCGACCCGGATGAAGGCGATGCATCTGCGGATGCGGACCGTGTCCGTCGTCGGCGGGGCGCTCGTGCCGGTGTTCGTGAACGTGGACCTCGCGTTCGCGCGGGTCACGGCCACCGTGCTGAGCGTCGTGGTCGTCGCCGCCGTGTCGCTGGAGAGCGTGTACCGGTACCGGGAGCAGTGGAAGAACTACCGGTCGACCGAGCAGCTGCTCGGGCACGAGCGCGTCTACTTCGAGACCAAGGTGGGTCCCTACAGCGGGCTTTCGAGGCGGGAGGCCTTCTCCACGCTCGTCGCCCGGGTCGAGCGGGCCATCGCCGGCGAGAACTCGGCGACGTTGAACGTGATGACGCTCGGCGGGCGGGTCAACGCCGATGTGCAGCAGCAGGCGGTTCCCGCCGCCCGGCAGGAGTCCGAGGGGTCCTGAGGCGGCCGCGAGCCCCGGGATCGCCGGGGCCCGCGTTCGTCAGCTGCGGGGTGCGGTCAGCACCACTTGTAGTCGACCTGCGTGGAGTTGTACCAGCAGTTGTCGACCCACGTGCCGTTCGGCTTGCGCAGCGTCGCCATGTCCTTGTCGTTGTTCCAGACGTACCAGCCACGGTTCTGGTAGACGTTCGCGGCGGTGTTCGTCCCGCGGCCCGTGCGGATCGTCACGATCTTGCCCGCGCCGAGGGTGTACGAGCCGAAGGTGTACTTGTGGTTGGCGAGGTCCGTCACCGTCCAGCCCCGCAGGTTCACCGCGTAGCCGGTCGAGTTGCGTATCTGTACGTACTCGGCGTTGAGGCTCGTGTTGGCGCCGCCGTCCGAGCCCGGGCTGTCGTAGTAGATCTTGTACAGGTAGACCGAGCCGGCGGCCTGGGCCGGCGAAGGCAGCAGCAGGACGCCGGCGGCGGCAGCGGTCACGGCCGCGAGCGTGCGTACACGAAGCATGAATGTCCCTCAGTTCTCTGCCGGACGCCCGCCGATGGGGTCCGGCGAGCACACAGAATACGCATTCCCTTCACCTCTTCCGCACAATTCGGCCAGGCGCCCTAGGGTGGGGCCATGGTCAGTGACGTACTGCGGATCACCGTCCTCGGGTCCGCCACCCCCTTCCCCCGGCCGGGCAACCCCTGTTCGGGCCATCTCGTCGAGGGCGGCGGCGTCCGCGTGTGGGTGGACGCCGGGACCGGCACGCTCGCGGAGCTCCAGCGGCACATCACGCTCGGCGACATCGACGCCGTCTGGATCTCCCACCTCCACGCCGACCACAGCGCCGATCTGCTCACCGCCTTCTACGCGTTGCTGTATGCCGGGCTCGAGCTGCCGGTGCCCGTGCCTCTCTTCGCGCCAGCGGGAACCGCCGACCGGCTCGCCGGGTTCCTGACGAACGGGCCCGAGCGCAGCCCTGTCGAAAGGGCTTTCGCCATCGAGGAGTTGTACGACGGGCACGTCGTCCGGGTCGGCGGGCTCACCCTTCGGTCGCGGGCCGTCGAGCACGGCGGGCTCGACGCCTTCGCCCTGCGCGTCGAGGACGAGGGAGGGGCTTCCCTCGTCTACTCCGGTGACTGCGAGCCCTGCCCCTCTCTTGTCGAACTCGCCCGGGACTGCGACCTCTTCGTCTGCGAGGCCGACGGGGACGTGCCCGGCCACCACTCCGCCGCGCAGGCCGGGCGGAGCGCCGTCGCGGCCCGTGCCGGGCGGCTCCTCGTCACCCATGTGGGGTCCGGCGTCGAGCCCGCCGAGGCCGTCGCGCTGGCCGCCGCCGAGTTCCCCGGCGAGGTCGCCCACGCCGACCCGGGCGCGCGGTTCGAGGTCACGCGTCGAAGTCGTACTCCAGGACGTACGACGACGAGTCGAGCGTCATCTCGTTGAGCTCCACCGCGACCCCCGGCCCCGTGAACGCCGTGCGCCCGATCAGGACCACCGGCGTACCGAACTCCAGGGCCAGCCGGTCCGACTCGTCCGCCGTCGGCATCCGGCAGCGGATCTCCTCGCGGAAGCGCACCGGCCGGTGCCCCAGCTCGGTCAGCCGGGCATAGGTGCCGCCCGGCCCCGTGTCCGGCTCCGTGATCGGCGTCCCGCGCACCAGCTCCGCCGAGAGGTACGAGACCGAGAGCAGCACCGGCTTCGCGTCGAGAACGAAGCGGCGGCTCCGGACGCAGACGGGCGCGCCCGGCGCGAGGTTCAGCGCCCCCGCGACCCGGGCTCCGGCCGCCGCCTCCGCCACCTCGATCTGGTCCACCACCAGGGCCCGGTCCTCCACGTCCGCCGACCAGACCGAGCGGCCGCTGCCCCAGCGGTCCCCGGCGAGGCGCGGGATGCCCCGGCGGCGCAGCGGACGGAAGACCCGGACGAAGACCCCGGCGCCCTTGCGGGCCTCGGCGAGACCTTCGTTGCGCAGGACGGAGAGGGCCTGCCGCGCCGTCATCCGGGCCACGTCGTAGGTCGACATCAGGTCGTTCTCGCCGGGGAGCCGGTCGCCCGGCGCGAAGGCGCCCGACTGGATCGCGGTTCTCAACTCGTCCGCGATGCGCTGGTACTTGGGCCGACGAGTGCTGTCCTGGTCAGTCACGGGTGGACCACTCCCTTCATCTGCGGGACACCCTACGGCGCACCCCCGGGCCAGGGTGCACACGTGTGCGCCGTCCCGCCGGGTCGATCCATCCATCGGAGGACATCTCTAGAGATACGTTGACAGGGCGGGGTGTCCCCGCTTCTCTGGTGGTCCCCAGGATGCAGACTTCGGTACGGACGGGACGGAGGGGATGCGTGCAACCACTGCCCGAGGTCGGTGACCTCGTCCGCGACACCGCCACCGGGCGGGTCGGTTTCTATGTGGAGAGCGTCTCCGGACGCTTCCTGATCCGCGCCGTCCACGGCGGCGGGCAATGGGAGGCCGAGCCCGCCGACGTCCAGCTCGCCACGCCCCTGCGCGAGCTGCGGGCCCGCGCCGCCGAGATCAACGCGCGCAGCAGACGGGGCCTCTCGTGAGGTGAGCGCGGTGCTCGATGGGCTGCGGTGGGATCGATGGGCCGGGGTGGGCTCCATGCCGCTGGGCTCGGTGGGCTCGGTGGGCAGGGCTGGGCTCGGTGGGCTGAGGTGCGATGCGCTGCGGTGTCGTGAGTGGCGGAGCCGGGGCGATTGTCAGTGGGGCGCGCCACACTGGAGGCATGTGCCGCAGCATCAAGACGCTCCGACCACCCGCGCTGCCCGAGGAGGCGACCGAGGAGGACTTCCGCGCCGCCGCCCTGCAGTACGTCCGCAAGGTCTCCGGCTTCCGCGCGCCCGCCGCCCACAACCGCGAGGTCTTCGACCGCGCCGTGGACGAGATCGCGGAGGCGACCGCGAGGCTCCTCGCCGGCCTGGAGGTGCGCGGGGCGCACCCCGACGTCAGGAGACCGGAGCGGGAGCCGCAGCCGGACGCTGTATGACGTACGCGGCGAGGCCACCCGCCAGGAAGAGCGCGAGGGTCGACACCCCCGCGCTGAACCAGGTCGCGCCCAGCCACTGCCCGCCCAGCCAGCCGAGCCCCACGCTGTAGGAGGCCCAGGTCACGCCCGCGAGCGCCGACCACGGCAGGAAGTCCTTGATCCTCCGCCTGGCCGCGCCCGCGCCCAGGGAGACCACGGAGCGGCCCGCCGGCGCGAAGCGCGCGAGCACCACGAGCAGCCCCCCGCCCCGGGCCAGCGCGGTGCCGAGACGTTCCTGCGCCACGGAGAGGCGTCGGGAGCGGGCGATCGCCCTGTCCAGCCTCGCCCCGCCCCGCCGGGCCAGCCGGTACGCGAGGAAGTCGCCGAGCACGGACGCGGTGGCCGCGCAGAGCAGCAGCGGGAGGAGCGACGGCACGCCGGGGGAGGCCGCGGTGGCCGTCGCCGCGGCCGTGGCGGCGGTGATCACCAGGAAGCCGCTCGGCAGCACGGGCAGGAAGACGTCGAGCAGGATCGACGCCGCCACCACCGGGTAGATCCACGGGCCGGCGGTCAACGACCGCAGCGAGCCGAGGCTGTCGAGCAGATTCACAGGGCCAGAGCCTACGCGGGGGTGGGAACACCCCTGGCGGGCGGGTGCCGGGGAGGGGGGTGGGGTGTGCGAGGCGGCGCGGGGGGCGGTGTGCGGGACCGGGTGGGGATGCGGGGTGTGCGGGACCGGGATGGTGATGGTGACGGTGATGCGGGGTGTGCGGGGCGCGTACGGGAAAGGCCGGAAACCGTCCTGCGGTTTCCGGCCTCCTCCGGCTGCGTCCGGCTCAGGCCGCGATCGGCGCGCCCTGCTTCTCGTGCTCCTCGCGGGTCTTCACGCCCGCGCCGCGCCGGGCGCCGAAGAGCCCGTCGAGGGCCAGCGCGCCCGGGCCGGTGAAGACGAGCAGCGCGAAGGACCAGCAGAACAGGGCCGCGGTCTCGCCGCCGTTCTGGAGCGGGAAGAGGGCCTCCGGCTGGTGGACCTTGAAGTACGCGTACGCCATCGAGCCCGACGCGAGGAACGCGGCGCCGCGGGTACCGAGGCCGGCCAGGACCAGGACGCCGCCGACGAGCTGGATCACGGCCGCGTACCAGCCAGGCCACGTGCCGGCCGGGACGGTGCCGCCGCCCATCGCGCCGCCGAGGACGCCGAAGAGCGAGGCCGCGCCGTGGCAGGCGAAGAGCAGGCCGACGACGATGCGGAAGAGGCCGAGCGCGTAGGGCTGCGCCTGGTTCAGGCGGCCCGTGAGGGTGGTCGCGCCACCGCTGCTCAGGCTGCCGGTCGGACTGTCGTTCATCGGGCTGTCGTTCATGGGGGAACTCCTTCGGCCTGACCCCACCCGTGGGGAGGGCGAGGTGTGGGGGACGGAAACCGAGGCCGCAAGGTTAGGCACCCCTCACCAGTACTTGCAAGTTCAAACATTCAGCCACCGGGGAGCGTGTGGCGAGGCTCACTCCCCGGGGCCACTGTGGTGACGGTGGTTCAGGGGGTCCGTGGTCAGCAGCCGTTGAGGACGGACTGCAGGGCGCTCTTCTCCGCGGAGTCGATGCTGAGGTTCCAGTGGTACTTCACGTGCACCCACGCCCGGACGTACGTGCAGCGGTAGGCCGTGCGCGAGGGCAGCCACTCCGCCGGGTCCAGGTCGCCCTTGGACTGGTTGACGTTGTCGGTGACGGCTATGAGCTGGGGCCGGGTCAGGTCGTTGGCGAAGGCCTGGCGCTGCGCGGTCGTCCACGCGTTCGCGCCCGAGCGCCAGGCCTCGGACAGGGCGACCACGTGGTCGATGTCGAGGTCGGAGGCGACGGTCCAGGTGGCGCCGTCGTACTCGGAGTACCAGCTGCCGCTGATCGAGGCGCAGCTGGAGTCGGTGACGACGTTCACGCCGTCGCGCTTGAGCACGGTCTCGCGGGTGTTGCAGGTCCCGGACTGGGTGATCCAGTGCGGGAAGAGATCCCTGCTGTAGCCGGTGGAGGAACCTTCCGCCTTGACCGTGAGGGCGGCGAGGTAGGTCCGGGCGGTGGCCGCGCTGACCGGGGTCGGCATGGCCGCCTGGGCGGCCGGTGCCGTGGCGAGGAGGCCGGTGACGGTGAGGGCGGCGGAGGTGGCGAGTACAGCGAGTCGACGCGCGTAGATCATGCCGACGGGCATGTGAACTCCCTTGAGGTGGGGGGACCTTGGCTGGGATCGGTCCCCGCGAGGTGCCGGGCGCTGGCCCGGTCATCGTGGCGGCGCCAGGTTTCCGTGGGGGGTGCGCCAGGTAACAGGGTGGCGACATGAGCACGTCACATCAAGGGGTGTGACGTGACTGATGGAGCGCCAGATTCCGCCCGGCGCCCGTCCGTTACGGGAGGTCTCGGCCGTGCGCTCTGCTGTGGCCGTGTGCTTATGGACGTGAACGTCACCTTTGGGGCGGTACTCGCCGTCCTGCTCGCCCTCGCCGCCGGCGTCGTCGCCCTCGCGCACCTCGGCCGGGCCCGCGCACCCTGCTCGCCGGTGCGCGCGCCGCCGTCCAGTTGATCGCCGTCTCGCTCGTCATCGGCTGGGTGGTCCGCTCCGTACCGCTGCTGCTGTGCTTCCTGCTCCTGATGTACGCCGTGACGGTACGGACGGCCGGGCGGCGGGTCGTGCCCGCGCCGGGGCGCGGCTGGTGGTGGGCGGGCGTGCCGATCGCCGCCGCCGTGGCGCCGGTGGTGCTCGCGTTCGTCGTCACCGGACTCGTACCGGTGAAGGGGATCACGCTCGTGCCCGTGACGGGCATCCTCGTCGGCGGCGCGCTCACGGCCACCGTCCTCGCGGGGCGGCGCGCGCTCGACGAGCTGGAGACGCGGCGGGGCGAGGCGGAGGCGGGGCTCGCGATCGGGCTCGTCGAGCGCGAGGCGCGGCTCGAGGTCGCGCGGAAGGCCGCGGCGGACGCCCTGCTCCCCGGCATGGACCAGACGCGCACGGTGGGTCTCGTGACGCTGCCGGGGGCCTTCGTGGGCATGCCGCTCGGCGGCGCGCCGCCGCTGCACGCGGGCGCCGTCCAGCTCTTCGTGCCCATCGCCCTGCTCGCGGTGCAGGCGGTGGCCGCCGCGACCACCCTGGAACTGGTCGCGCGCGGCCGGATCACCCGGCCTGGGAAGGCCGGCGCGGAGGTGGGCCCCGGGGGTGCTAGGCCAGGGCGGTGAGGGTGATCGTGCCGTCCGGCGCGGCCTCGACCCGCAGCCGGGTGAGGTCCGCGACGTGGAGGTCGGGGGCGAAGGCAGCCGCGCGCGGGCCCACGCCCACGATCCGCATGCCGGCCGCGCGACCCGCCTGGATCCCGGCCTCGGAGTCCTCGAAGACGACGCAGTCCGCCGGCGCGAAGCCCAGCTCGGCCGCTCCCTTGAGGAAGCCCTCGGGGTCCGGCTTGCTCGCGCTGACGCTCTCGGCGGTGACCCGCGTCCCGGGCATCGGCAGCCCGGCCGCGCCCATCCGCGCCTGGGCGAGGGCCTCGTCGGCCGAGGTCACCAGGGCGTACGGCAGCTCGGCGATCGCGGCCATGAACGCGGGGGCGCCGGGGACGGGCACGACGCCGTCGAGGTCGGCGGTCTCCTCGGCGAGCATCACGCGGTTGTCGGCGTAGTTCTCCTCCATCGGGCGTTCCGGGAGGAGGACGGCCATCGTCGCGTACCCCTGGCGGCCGTGGACCACCTTGAGGACGGCGGCCGCGTCCAGACCCTGCCGCTCGGCCCAGCGGCTCCAGCAGCGCTCGACGACGGCGTCCGAGTTGACGAGGGTGCCGTCCATGTCGAGGAGGAGGGCGCGGGCGGTGAGCTGTGCCGGGGTGGTGGCGGCCATCGGGTCTCCAGGGAGGGGTACGGCGAACGAAGCGGTCCCGCCCGCCGGTCAGGGAGTACGGGCGGGACCACTTTGTTTTTCCACGATACAAAACCGGGAGCCGTCTTGGCCAGCCGGTCGCCCCCGCGGGGACCGGTGGCGTGGTCAGACCGTGCGGTCAGGCCGTGTGGTCGGGCCACGGGACGTCGGTGGCCACCGGGGCGCTGTAGTCGATGCCCGGCACGGAGAACCCGTACAGGCGGCGGACCTCGTCGCGGAACCAGGCGAGGTCGGCGAGGCCGGCGATGGTGTCGGTCGTGGCGGCCTCCCAGCGTTCGGCGACGGCCGCCTGGACGCCGTCGGCGAGCTCCCAGTCGTCCAGGCGGATCCGGCCCTCGTCGTCCAGGGCGAGCGGGGCGACGCCGGTCAGCCGGTCCCACAGGGCGGCGAGCTGGTGGATCGGCGGGACCAGGTCCTCGCCGAGGACGCCGCGCAGCAGGCCGGTGTACAGGGCGATGCCGGGGATGGCGGTGGAGGACTGGGTCACGGCGGCGGCGTTGACGGAGGTCACGGCCCGCCCGCCCACCGTCTTGCCGAGCCGCTCGTCCAGCGTGCGGGCGGTGGCCTCCAGGTGGGCCTTGGCCACGCCGATGGTGCCCTGCCGGTAGATCGCCGCCGTCAGCGGCGAGCCGATGTACGACAGCGCGACGGTGGCGAAGCCGTCGGCGAGCAGGTCCCGCCCGGCGAGGTGGTCGATCCAGCGCTCCCAGTCCGCGCCGCCCATCACGGCCACCGTCTGCTCGACGTCGTCGCCCTCGGCCGGCCCGGTCTCGACCTCACGGACCTCGGGAACGCCCTGGTCGTCGAAGAGGAGCGTCTTCGTGCGGTTCGCCCGCCCGATCGGCTTGAGGACGGAGGCGTACGTGGTGCCGGTCTCGGGGTCGGTGCGCCGGGGCGCGGCCACCGAGTAGACGAGGTAGTCCAGTCTGCCGCCGAAACGCCGCTCGACGAGGTCGGCGACCTGGTCCTTCATCGTGTCGGAGAACGCGTCGCCGTTGAGGAAGACCAGGTCCCGCCCGGCGCCGCGGGCGAGTTCGGCGGTGGCGGCGGTGCGGTACCAGCCGGCCGTGCCCGTACGCCGCTCGGTGGGGGCCTTCTCGAAGGAGACCGCGATGCCGCGGATGCCGGCGCGCTTGAGTCCGGCGAGGGTCGCCGCGAGGCCGTATCCGGCGGAGGCGCCGATGATCAGAGCCACCGGTCCGGTGCCGTCCGGTGCGGTGCCCTCCAGTCCGGCACCCTGCGGTCCGGTGCCGTCCAGCCCGGCGCCCTCCGGTATGTCGGCCGGGGCCGGGGCGGCGACAGGAGCCGGGCACGCCTGCCACATGTCGGCCACCAGCCGCGCGCAGCCCGCCGGATGGGAGTCGAGGAAGAGGAAGCCCCGGTTGCGGGGGGTGAGAACGCGCTCGCTCACGATTGCAGTCCTTGGTTCGGCCGGCACGAGGGCGCGGTGACCGGCCGGGCCACCGCGTTCCGCCAGTCTGCGACAGGGCGGACACGGACAGTGGCCCCGCCAAGGACAATGATCGCGAGCCGGTCTTGGAGCGTTCCACCAGTTCCGGACACCTCAGAGCACGGTGCTCCGCTCCAGCGCCTCCCGCGTGCGGGGGCCGTACACACCCTTCGGGTCGCCCTCGATGTACATCCAGGACTGGTAGCTCTTCACCGCGCGCCAGACTTCCTGGTCGTACTCCCCGTCGGGGGAGCCGTGGTAGGCCCCCGCGAGGGTCAGGCGCTTCTGGAGCTCCAGCACTTCGGCCCCGGTCGAGCCGAACCTCAGCGTGGGTGCGGGCTCCTCGGTGGTCTCCTCGGGCGCCCGCGTGGTCGGCGGGGCCGTCGTCGGCGCCGCGGTCGTCGGGGCAGCCGTGGTGGTGGCCCGCGGAGGGGCCGCCGCTGTGGTCCGCGAGGGGGTGGGCGTGGGGGACGGCGAGGCGGAGGTGGTGGACGGGCGCGCGGATGGGCGCGCGGACGGGGTCGAGGGGGTGGGCTCCGGCGTCTCGGACGTCGGGGCCTCCGAGACGGCGACGTTCAGGGACGCGCTGGTGGTCACCTCGGGCACGGCCGCCCGGTCGTCGGTCTCGTCCCCGCCGGCGAGGAGGACCGCCGCGAAGGCGGCGGTGCCCGCCACGGCGACGGCTGCCACCGCCGCGACCACCATGCCGCGCTTCCGCCCGCGCGCCGGGTCCTGCTCGGTCGCCGGGTCGACGATGCGGCCGATGCCGTGCAGCAGCAGCGGCGCCGTCTCGAAATCGCCGTCGCCGTTGCCCGCGCCCGCGCCCTCGCCCTCGCCGTTGCGGTCGCCGTTGCCATAGCCGTGGCCTCCGCCGTACGGGCTCGGGGGCGGACCCAGGTCCTCCGGACGGATCACCGCCAGCTGCGCCGTCGGCGGGTCCTCCGGCGCGTAGCCCCCGACAGGCCCGGAAGGCCCGCCGAGCCCGGAAAGCCCGGAAAGCCCGGAAGGCCTAGCAGTCCCGACCGGCCTAGCAGTCCCGACTGGCCCAGCAGTCCCGACCGGCCCAGCAGTCCCGACAGTCCCGACAGGCCCGGAAGGCTCAACAGGCCCGACGGGTCCCGAAGCCCTCGTGGGTTCCACGTACCCCGAAGGCCCCGGGCCTCCCATGGCCTCCGCGGGCTCCGTCGCGCCCAGCGTCACGTACGGCCTGATCCGTAGCGGATCGAAGTCCTCGGCCGTCGCTATCTCCGCCTGGGCGCAGGCGCAGCCAGGTCTGTGTACACCGCATTCAGGACAGGCATGTCCGGTCATGATGGGTCCCCTCCCCGAGACAACTGCGAGCGATTATGCAGCCCGTCCCCGTTCGGTAGATGAACGGCGTACGTCTCAGCAGGCCATATCGGGACATTCGGACCAGGATGGAGGAGTTGTCCGAGGACGAGGCCCCCGAGGAGACACGCCCATGGCCCAGGAAACGAGCCCGTCCCAGCTCGGCGGCGATCCCCTGCCCGGGGAGGGCCAGAGCCACCGCACGGTCATGGTCGCGATCGGCGCGCTGCTGCTCGGCATGCTGCTCGCCGCGCTCGACCAGACCATCGTCTCCACCGCCCTGCCGACCATCGTCAGCGAACTCGGCGGCATGGAGCACCTCTCCTGGGTGGTCACCGCCTACATGCTGGCGGCGACGGCGGCCACCCCGCTGTGGGGCAAGCTCGGTGACCAGTACGGCCGCAAGAAGCTCTTCCAGGCCGCCATCGTCCTCTTCCTCATCGGCTCCGCCCTCTGCGGCATCGCCCAGAACATGCCGCAGCTCATCGCCTTCCGCGCCGTCCAGGGCCTCGGCGGCGGCGGTCTCATGGTCCTGTCGATGGCGATCGTCGGCGACCTCGTCTCCCCGCGCGAACGCGGCAAGTACCAGGGCCTCTTCGGCGCCGTCTTCGGCGCCACCAGCGTCCTCGGCCCGCTGCTCGGCGGCCTCTTCACCGAGCACCTCTCCTGGCGCTGGGTCTTCTACATCAACCTGCCGATCGGGATCGTCGCCCTCTTCGTGATCGCCGCGGTGCTCCACATCCCGGTGCGCTCCACCCGGCACACCATCGACTACCTCGGCACCTTCCTCATCGCCTCGGTCGCCACCTGCCTCGTCCTGGTCGCCTCCCTCGGCGGCACCACCTGGGCCTGGGGCTCGGCGCAGATCATCGGCCTCGCCGTCCTCGGAGCCGTACTCCTCGTCTGGTTCGTGTACGTCGAGCGGCGGGCCGCCGAACCGGTCCTGCCGCTGAAGCTGTTCCGGATCCGGACCTTCAGCCTGGTCTCGGTCATCAGCTTCGTCGTCGGCTTCGCGATGTTCGGCGCGATGACCTATCTCCCCACCTTCCTCCAGGTGGTGCAGGGCGTCAGCCCGACCATGTCCGGCGTCCACATGCTGCCCATGGTCCTCGGCATGCTCATCACCTCGACCGCCTCCGGCCAGATCGTCTCCCGTACCGGCCGCTGGAAGGTCTTCCCCCTGGCCGGCACCGCCCTCACCGCCCTGGGACTGCTCCTCCTCAACGAGCTGACGGAGACCACGTCCACCTGGGAGATGAGCGTCTACTTCTTCGTCTTCGGCGCCGGGCTCGGCCTCGTCATGCAGGTCCTCGTCCTGGTCGTGCAGAACGCCGTCTCGTACCAGGACCTCGGCGTCGCGACCTCGGGAGCCACCTTCTTCCGCTCCATCGGCGCCTCCTTCGGCGTCGCCGTCTTCGGCACCATCTTCACCAACCGGCTCACCGGCAAACTCGACGACGTCTTCGCGAGCGCGGCGAGCGCCGGGGAGGAGATCCCGCCCGGCGTCGGCGCCGACCAGGTCGCCGCCGACCCGCGCACCATCGCCGAACTCCCGGCCGACCTGCGCCCCTCCGTCCTCCACGCGTACGCCACGTCCATCACCGACGTCTTCCTGTACGCGGCTCCGGTCGTCCTCGTCGCCTTCGTCGTCGCCTGGTTCCTCAAGGAGGACAAGCTGCGCGCCTCGGTCACGGCGCCCGACACGAGCCAGACCCTCGCCTCCAACCCGGTCGAGCGCTCCTCGTACGACGAGTGCGCCCGCGCGCTCTCCGTCCTCGGCTCCCGGGCGGGCCGCAAGGAGATCTACGAGAAGATCACCGACCGCGCGGGGCTCGACCTGCTGCCCGCCGCGAGCTGGCTGCTGCTGCGGATCCGCCGGCACGGCACCGTCGAACCCGCCCGGCTCGCCGAGACCACCCCCGTACCGCTGCGGGCGATCACGGAGGCCTCCCGGCAGGTGGAGGAGCGGCGGCTGGCCAGCCGGGAGGGGGTCCAGCTGTTCCTGACCGAGGAGGGCGTCGAGGCGGCGACGAAGCTCGCCAAGGCGCGCGAGGAGTCGCTCGCCGAACTCCTCGGCGACTGGTGGGGACCGGACCGGCCCACCGACCTCGTGAAGCTGGTGGAGGAACTGACGGCCGAGCTGAACGGCTCGGACGGGGAACGGCCTCACACACCCGAACCGCCCCGCGACCACCACGCGTAGCCCGGGCCAGGGGCCGGGCCAGGGGGCGGCTCAGGTGGCGGGGCGGAGGCCGTGCGTGTGCGGCGCGTCGCCTCAGAGGTCCTTGCCGTACCAGATGTCCATGTACGGGCCCGTGCAGTACGCCGGGATCTCCCCGTACCCGTGCCGCGTGTACAGGGCGCGTGCCTCGACCAGGTCCAGGCGGGTGTTGAGGACCATCCGGCGGGCGCCGAGGCCGCGGGCCGCGTCCTCCAGCTCGCCGAGCAGGGCCCCGGCCCCGCCCAGGCCGCGGAAGGCGTGACGCAGGAAGACCCGGGTCAGTTCGGCGCGCCCCTCGTCGAGGAGGAGCACACCGCCGCAGCCGGCGGCCTTCCCCTCGTACCGCGCGACGAGGAACTGCCCGGTCGGCGGGGTGAGCAGTTCGACGCCGTCGTTCGTCAGCCCCTCGTCGATCTCCGCGGCGGTCACGGGCCGCTTCCAGTACCGGCCGGCGACGTCGTCGTAGTAGTCGCGGCGGAGGGCGACGGCGTCCGGGGTGTCGACGCGCTCGGGGGAGAAGTTCCAGGTCATGCGCGCCATTGTGCGGCGCGCACGACCCGGGACGCAGCTCAGTTCTTCGGGGACGCCTGCTGCACGACCTCGAAGGACCAGAGGGTGGAGCCGGAGGCGGCCGGCTTCGGCCGCTCGCCGCCCTCGGCGCCACCGCCACCGCCGTGCGCGGCCTTCATGGAGCCGTTCATCCAGTTCTGGAAGTCCTCCTCGCTGCGCCAGCGGGTGTAGACGAGGTACTGGTCGGTGCCCTCCAGCGGGCGCAGCAGCTCGAACCACTCGAAGCCGTCGGACCCCTCCACGGCCCCCGCGCGGGAGGCGAAGCGCTGCTCCAGGACCTCACGCTGCTCGGCCGGAACGGTCAGGACGTTGATCTTCACCACACTGGGCACACGACACCTCTCAGTTCAGTACGCACTTTGTGTCCGCAGTCTCCTACACCGGTCCCCCGACCCGCCGGAGGCCTTCCGGCGGGGAAGCGGTCATGATGCTCACGAAGGCAGGAGACCGATGACAGGGGGCAGGGCGTGAGCGGGTTCGAGGTGGCGGTCCGGGCCGGTGCGGTGCGGGAGTTGGCGGCGCGCTGGCTGCCCCGTCTCGGGGACGGTGACTTCGTCGTGTCGCCGGTCGGGCTGTGGCTGGCCCTCGGGGCCGTCGCCTCCGGGGCGCGGGGGCGGACCGGGGAGGAGCTGGCGGGGCTGCTCGGGGTCGACGGGGAGGAGGCGGCCCGGGCCGTGACGGAGGTCGGGCGGTGGCTCGGCGGGACGGACGGGGTCGGGGTGGCGACCGGGGTGTGGAGCACGATGCCGGTGCTCGACGGCTTCCGGCGCGGGCTGCCCGACGTCGGGTTCGGGGTGCTGCCCGGTGCGGCCTATCACGCCCTGCCCGACGCGGTCTTCGGGGCGACGGACGACATGTCGTGGGGCGAGATCCCCGACGCCCAGGAGGAGCTCGACGCGTGGGTCGGGCGCGCCACCGACTGGCGGATCCCGCGGCTGCCGCTCGAACTCGACGGTTCCGAGGACCTCGTCCTGATCAACGCCCTGGCCCTGAAGGCCTCCTGGGCGACCGCCTTCCCCGGGCACCTCACCCGCGACGAGCCCTTCACCGACGGGAGCGGCGAGACCCGGCCCGTACCGACCATGCGGCAGCGGATTCCCGCCGGGTGGGTCTGGTACGTGGACGGGGTGACCGTCGTCGAGCTGCCGTGCGACGGGGGCGCCCGGGTGCGGTTCGTGCGGGGGCGCGAGGGGGCCGGGCCGGGTGAGGTGCTGCCCGCCGCCTGGGCCGGGGCGGGTGAGCGGACGCCGCTCGCGGCCGACTCGGCCGATCTCGCGCTGCCGCGCTTTACGCTCCGTACGAGGACCGAGGTCGACGCCCACCTCGACGCGCTCGGAGTCCGTCTGGCGCTGCGTCGCGAGGCCGACTTCTCGGGGATCTCCGAGGCCGCCATGTACATCGACAAGGTCGTGCAGGAGGCGGTGGTCGAGGTCGCCGAGGAGGGGGTCGAGGCGGCGGCCGTCACCACGGTGAGGATGACCCGGAGCGCGGCCGCCCCCCGCCCCGCCACGGTGGAACGCATCGCCTTCGACCGCCCCTTCGGGGTCGTCGTCCTCGACGGCGACGGGGAGGTGCCGCTGTTCGCGGGGTGGCGGAGAAGCGCGCCGGGGGCCTGAAGCCTCGGGCGTGTTTCGAAAGTCCCGTCTGCCGGGCGGCGTCTGGCACGCACGCTCGCCGCGTTGTCGGGATCATCCCGATACACCAGTATCGGGACGACCCTCCGCCTTGCGATCGCACGCACCAGACGCCGCCCGGCCTGCCCTTCGGGCAGACGACGCTACTTTCGAAACACGGCCTAGGGCTCGACGACGCGGGCGATCAGCAGGCCGTCGTGGCCCTTCGTGCCGACCGTCTGGAACGCGGTCGCGTCCAGCCGCGGTTCGCGCGCCACCAGCTCGAACATCTCGCGGGTGCCGGTGACGGCCGGGTCGTCCGGGTGCGGGGTGGCGATCCTCCCGCCGCGCACCACGTTGTCGACGATGATCACCGTGCCCGGGCGGGAGAGCTTCAGCGCCCACTCCACGTACCGCGGGTTGTTGACCTTGTCCGCGTCGACGAAGACGAGGTCGAAGGGGCCCGCGCCCTCCTTCTCGAGGAGCGGCAGGCTGTCCAGGGCCGCGCCCGTGCGGACCTCGACGATCGTGTCGAGGCCGGCGCGGGCGATGTTGGCGCGGGCGACGTCCGCGTGCGCGGGGTCGTACTCCAGGGTGATCAGCCGGCCGTCGGCGGGCAGGGCGCGGGCCAGCCAGATCGTGCTGTAGCCGCCGAGGGTGCCGATCTCCAGGATGCTCCGGGCGCCCTGTGTCGCGGCCAGCAGGTGCAGCAGCTTGCCCTGGTTCGGGGCGACCGCGATCTCCGGCAGGCCGGCCGCCGAGGACGCGGCGAGCGCGCCGGTCAGGGCCTCGTCGGCCGGGGCCAGCAGTTCGGTGACGTAGCGGTCGACGGCGGTCCACAGGTCGGTCTGAGGGTTCGTCATGCGGCCGAACGTACACCGGGGATGGGTGCCGGGCGGCGCCTCGACGCGCGTACGGCGAGGAGCGTCGCCGCTGCCCCGAGCAGCACGCCGCCGCCGACCGTCGCCAGCCACGCGGGGATGTCGCCACCGATCGTCAACAGGCGTTCCGTGTAGACGACTTCGCGGTACGGGGTGTCCGCGACCGCCCGCAGGTGATGGTCGTCGGCGATGCGGTCGGGGCGGGGGAACCTCTGCTCCAGGGCGGTGAGGTAGACCGGTCCGGTGCCCGCGAGGCTCGCGACCGCGCCCTCCGGACGGCCGATCCGGCCCGCGAAGGTGACCTCGGGGGTGTCGCCGCCGATGGGGGAGCGCGGCTCCATCCGGTGGTCGGCGAGGATGTGGAGACCGAGGCTCTGGGCGTCCTTCGCGAGTCTCGACAGCCGCATGGGATAGACGAGTTCGGGGGAGGCGAAGGCGATCCGCAGGGGCGTGAGCTCGCCGGAGAGGACCGCGTCCTTCTCCGCGGGCGCGAGGCGGACCGCGACGTACTCCCACTTCCGGTCCACATATGGCCGCAGCGCGTCCGTGAGGCGTTCGGGCAGCTCGAAGCCGTTGGCGCTCAGCCAGTCGCCGAGGGCCTCGGGGTCGGTGGCGGTCAGCCGGGCCACGTCGAAGGGACCGAGCCGCTCGCGACCGACGACCCCGACCCCGGCGCCCCCGCCGGGGGGCGCGGCGGCGCCGGCACCGTCCCCGTAACCGTGGGAGAACGGCCAGTCGTCCCCGCGCGGCCAGAAGTAGAAGCGGTCGCGCTGCTCGGGCTCGGTGAGCCGGTCGAGGGCGTCGAAGAGCGCCGGGTCGCCGAGGGTCACGTCGGCCCGGCCGGGCACTGGCATGATCCACGCGGCGCGCCGGGCGTTCCCGTGGACGCGGAAGCGCATGACGACGGTCTCGGTGTCGCCGTCCCAGTGGACGGCCGACTCCTCCCGGTCGACGCCGATGCGTTCGGCCTTGTCCGGGATCATGGCGCCGCAGCCGCAGGCGTACGCCGGTGCGACGAGCTGGCCGAGTTGGAGCGCGAGCAGCGCGACGACGATCGCGACGACTCGGCTGGTCAGGCTTGTTCTGTGTGTCCCCCGCATGGGGGGTCGGACGCGGCCGGTGGCGGTCCGGTTCCGACCGATGGCGGTCCGCTTCCGGCCGCCCCGGATTCAGGACCTCGCTCGGAGCAGGGCTGCTGCCCCGGGCTCAGCCCCTCCTCCTCCCCCCGTCACGCCGACGTACGGACCCTGAGTTCCTTCACGCCGTTCAGCCAGGCCGCCCGCAGCCGGCGGGGTTCGCCCGCGAGCGTGAGGTCGGGCAGGACGTCCGCGATCGCGTTGAAGATCAGGTCGATCTCCTTGATGGCGAGCGACTTGCCGAGACAGAAGTGCGGTCCGCCGCCGCCGAAGCCGAGGTGCGGGTTGGGGTCGCGGGTGATGTCGAAGCGTTCGGGGTCGGTGAAGACCTCGGGGTCGTTGTTGGCGGAGGAGTAGAAGAGGCCGACGCGGTCGCCCGCGCTGATCTTCTGCCCGCCGATCTCGGTGTCCTGGGTGGCCGTCCGCTGGAAGGAGACCACCGGGGTCCCCCAGCGCACGATCTCCTCGGCGGTGGTCGCCGGCCGCTCCCGCTTGAAGAGTTCCCACTGGTCGGGGTGGGTGAGGAAGGCGTGCATGCCGTGGCTGATGGCGTTGCGCGTGGTCTCGTTGCCGGCGACGGCGAGGAGGAGGACGAAGAGCCCGAACTCGTCGGAGGAGAGGTTGCCCTGGCCCTCGGCGGCGACGAGCCGGCTGACGATGTCCGCGGCCGGGCACTCCTTGCGCGCCGCGGCCATCGTCATGGCGTAGCCGATGAGTTCCATGGCGGCCTCGGCGCCGACCTCTTCGGTGATGGCGTACTCGGGATCGTCGTACGCGATCATCTTGTTCGACCAGTCGAAGATCCGGGAGCGGTCCTCCTGGGGGACGCCGATGAGTTCGGCGATCGCCTGGAGGGGCAGCTCGACGGCGACCTGGGTGACGAAGTCGAAGGTGCCGTCGGGTCCCGCGCCCTGCCGGGCCTCCTCGGCGATGGCGCGGGCGCGGTCGCGCAGGACCGTCTCCAGGCTCCGGATCGCCCGGGGGGTGAAGCCGCGCTGGACGATCTGGCGGACCCGGGTGTGCTCGGGCGGGTCCATGTTGAGCATGATCAGCTTCTGGACGTCGATCTGCTCCTGAGCGATGCTCCCGTTGAAGCGGATCACGGCGGTGTTGAGGTTCGAGGAGAACAACTCCGGGTGCGTGGACACGTACTTGACGTCCGCGTGGCGCGTGACGGCCCAGTACCCCTCGTCCTGGAAGCCCGTGATGCCGGCCGGCTGGGGGCACCACCACACGGGGGCGGTCTGCCGCAGTTCGGCGAACTCCGGCAGGGGTACGCGGGTACGGAGGAGGTCGGGGTCCGTGGCGTCGAAGCCTTCGGGGAGGTGAGGGCAGGACATCGGCAACACGCTCCATTATCCGATGATTATCTGATGGCCCATCAGAAACTGCCGTGAAAGTTAGTAACGAGTTCGCCAAGTGGCAAGAGGCGGAGCGAGAACTGTTGCGCCCCGGACCCTTGCGTACCCGGGGTAGCAGTCATAAGACTGCACTCAGAACTAGAACGCGTACTAGTTCCCCAGGGACGCCGACCGGACGAGGTGCCGGGACACCTCGACCGGTCGAGGAGAGGACGAGCTCATGGCCGCGGAACCCGTCATCGTCGAAGCCGTACGCACCCCCATCGGCAAGCGCGGAGGCGCGCTCGCCAATCTCCATCCCGCCTACCTCCTGGGCGAGACCTACCGTGAACTCCTCGGCCGCACCGGCATCCACGCCGACTGCGTCGAACAGATCGTCGGCGGTACGGTCACCCACGCCGGCGAGCAGTCCATGAACCCGGCGCGCACCGCCTGGCTCGCCATGGGGCTGCCCTACGAGACGGCCGCCACCACCGTCGACTGTCAGTGCGGCTCCTCGCAGCAGGCCAGCCACATGGTCGCCAACATGGTCGCGGCCGGCGTCATCGACATCGGGATCAGCTGCGGCGTCGAGGCCATGTCCCGCGTCCCGCTCGGCTCCGGCTCCAAGCACGGCCCCGGCAAGCCGTTCCCCGACGAGTGGAACGTCGACCTGCCCAACCAGTTCGAGGCCGCCGAGCGCATCGCCCGCCGCCGTGGGCTCACGCGCGAACGCGTCGACTCCCTCGGCCTCCTCTCCCAGGAGCGGGCCGCGATCGCCTGGTCCGAGGAGCGGTACAAGCGCGAGACCTTCGCCGTGCAGGTCCCCACCACGGAGGCCGAGCAGGCCGCCGGGCAGGGCATGTGGCGGCTCGTCGACCGGGACGAGGGCCTGCGCGACACCACCATGGAAGGCCTGGCCCGGCTCAAGCCCGTCATGCCGACCGCCGTCCACACCGCCGGGAACTCCTCCCAGATCTCCGACGGCGCCTCCGCGATCATGTGGGCGTCCAAGCGCATGGCCCGCGCCCTCAAGCTCCGCCCGCGCGCCCGCATCGTCGCCCAGGCCCTCGTCGGCGCCGACCCGCACTACCACCTCGACGGGCCGGTCGACGCGACCCGCGCGGTGCTGGGCAAGGCCGGGATGAGCCTCAAGGACATCGACCTCGTCGAGATCAACGAGGCCTTCGCGTCGGTGGTGTTGAGCTGGGCGCAGGTCTTCGACCAGGACCTGGAGAAGGTCAACGTCAACGGCGGAGCCATCGCCCTCGGCCACCCCGTGGGAGCCACCGGCGCCCGGCTCATCGCCACCGCCCTGCATGAACTGGAGCGCACCGACAAGGAGTTCGCGCTCATCACGATGTGCGCGGGCGGCGCGCTGGCGACCGGCACCATCATTCAGCGGCTCTGACTCCCGGCCTTCCGGCACGGAAAACGCCGCAGGCCCCGCCCCTCCGAGCGGAGGGCGGGGCCTTGCGGGTGCGCTGTGCGGCGGCAGGGACTCTTAGTACCAGCCGTTGGCCTGCCAGAACGCCCAGGCGGCGTTCGGGGAGCCGTAGCGCTCGTTCATGTAGTTCAGGCCCCACTTGATCTGCGTGGCCGGGTTGGTCTTCCAGTCGGAACCGGCCGAGGACATCTTCGAGGCCGGCAGGGCCTGGACCAGGCCGTAGGCGCCGCTGGACGAGTTGGTGGCGGTGTGGTTCCAGCCGGACTCGTGCGAGACGATCTTGCTGAAGGACGCGTACTGCGAGGCGGGGACGATGTCACGAGCGAGCTCCTGCGGGCTGGCGGCCGAAACCGAGCCCGTCGTACCGAGCACCGCACCCGACGCGCCCAGCAGCACGGCTGCGGTGGCGGCGAAGGTCTTCTTGCGGGCGGCGATACGAGTGGTGAGCGTGCTGATCAACGTTTCTACCTAACGTCGGGAACGGGGGTCGCGCCGGGCGATTTCGGCAAGCCGGAACCAGAGCCCGGGAGACCCGGGAACTGGGGGAACCGGCCGTCCGAGGCTCCGTGGTGAACACCGGCTGCCTGGCGACGTCCTCTACAGAACCAGGGCTGGAGCGCCGATGCAACGACCCCCGGTACGAGGAAGGTTCGGACCCGGGCGGAAGGGCCCAGGGAGGGTGTGGGGCGTTTCCGCAGGTCATGCCCTGTTGTGGGGTGTTTTGACCGGGTGCGCCTGGCTACTATTCCGGCTCGTACGTGACGTAGGTCCTGTGGGGCGCCTCACCCGGAGCGGCCTTTTCCGGGCCTTCGAATGTGACCTGGGCCTCGAAGTTCGCCCGTCGAGTGGCACGGCGGAGGGCCTTCAGAAGCGTGGATCCGATGGTGAGGGTGAGGACGACGGTGAGGACGGCGCGGCCGAGGTCCCAGCCGAGGGAGGTGGCGAGGACGTAGGCGAGGAAGCGGACCAGGTTGTGGTCGAGCGGGGCGCCCGGCTCGAAGGAGATCCCGCTGCTCATGCCCTGGAGCAGGACCCAGCCCTGGAGGTTCATGACCGTTCCGTACGCGAACGCCGCCACGAAGCCGTACGCGGAGAGCATCAGCAGCTCACCCCGGCCCCGGAGCCCCCGGGGGGCGGGGAGCAGTCCGGCGCCCATCGTGAACCAGCCCATCGAGAGCATCTGGAACGGCATCCAGGGCCCCACCCCGCCCGTGAGCAGGGCCGACGCGAACATGGTCACCGAGCCCAGGACGAAACCGAAGCCCGGCCCGAGGACCCGGCCGCTCAGCACCATCAGGAAGAACATCGGCTCCAGGCCGGCCGTCCCCGCCCCGAGCGGGCGCAGCGCGGCCCCCACGGCGGCGAGCACCCCCAGCATCGCGACGGCCTTCGCGTCCATCCCGCAGTCCGCGATCGTCGCGATTACGACCGCGACGAGGAGGGGAAGGAGGGCGGCGAAGAGCCAGGGCGCGTCCCCGGCGTGCGAGGTGACGGCCGAGTCGACGTCCGCGAAGAGAGGCCAGCTGAAGGCGGCGATCCCGATGAGCGACACCAGGACCAGCGCGGTGATCGAGCGCGGGCCGAGCCGGACGGGGCGACCGCTCGTCTGCTTCACAGCGCCGCCTCCACCTGCTCGACCGTGAGCCAGGGCTGCGGCGCGAGGATCTTGGCGACCTGCGGGGAGAAGGCGGGGGAGGAGACGACGACCTCGGCCGTCGGGCCGTCCGCGACAACCTCGCCGTCCGCGATGATCACCACCCGGTGCGCCAGCTCCGCCGCCAGCTCCACGTCGTGCGTGGCGAGGACGATCGCGTGACCGTCCGTCGCGAGCGCGCGCAGATGCGTGACCAGACGGGCCTTGGCCGCGTAGTCCAGACCGCGCGTCGGCTCGTCGAGCAGGAGGAGGGGCGGGCGGCCGGTCAGCACGACGGCCAGCGCGAGCGCGAGCCGCTGCCCTTCGGAGAGGTCCCGGGGGTGGGTGCCGTCCGCGACCCCCGGCAGCAGCTCGGACACCAGGGCCCGGCAGGTCCCGGGCCGCGTGCCCGCGTCCGCGTCGGCCGCCGCGCACTCGGCGGCGACGGTGTCCGCGTACAGCAGATCCCTCGGCTCCTGCGGGACGAGGCCGACCTGGCGGATCAGCTCGCGGGGGGCGGTGGTGTGGGGGGTGAGGCCGGCTACGCGGACCGTGCCGGAGGTCGGCGCGATCATGCCGACGAGGGTGGAGAGGAGGGTGGACTTGCCGGCGCCGTTCCGTCCCATGAGCGCGACGGTCTCGCCGGCGTCGACCCGGAGGTCCACCCGGCGGAGGGCCTCCACGCGGCCGCGCCGCACGGCGAGCGCGTCCGCGAGGACGAGGGGGGTGGGGGCGGTCGGTGTGGTGGGGGTGGTGGCTGGGCCGGTCGTGCGGGTGCGGCGCCGTAGGAACGGGAGGATTCCCCCACCCCGGCCCTTCCCGAAACCGGGGGCGCTGCCCCCGGACCCCCGGTCCTCAAACGCCGGACGGGCCGAGATGGCCCCCTCTCGGGAGCGCGCTGAGAGCGTAGAGGTGTCGCCCCGCAGAGCAGCCTCGCTCCCGCCGAGCTCGGTGGCCAGGGCCTCGCCCGCCGTGGAGCGGTGCACACTCAGCCCGTCCGGCGTTTGAGGACCGGGGTCCGGGGCAGAGCCCCGGTTTCGGGAAGGGGCGGGGTGGGGGAGACGCCCCGCAGGGTCCCGCCCTTCCAGCCGGCCCTCCAACCGTCCCTTCAGCTCGCCCGACCGCCGCCGCGCGTCCCGCACCGTCAGCGGCAGCGGGGACCAGCCCGCCAGTCGGCCGAGGGCCACCACCGGCGGGTGGACCGGTGAGATCGCCATGATCTCGGCCGGCGGGGCCATGACGGCCTCCGGCAGGAGGATGACCTGGTCCGCGTACTGCACGACCCGCTCCAGGCGGTGCTCCGCCAGGAGGACCGTCGTGCCCAGGTCGTGGACCAGACGCTGGAGCACCGCGAGGACGTCCTCCGCCGCCGACGGGTCCAGCGCGGACGTCGGCTCGTCGAGGACGAGGACCTTGGGGTGCGGCGTCAGGACCGAGCCGATCGCGACGCGCTGGCGCTGCCCGCCGGAGAGCGTCGCGATGGGGCGGTCGCGGAGTTCCGCGAGGCCCAGGAGGTCGAGGGTCTCCTCGACCCGGCGCCGCATGACGGCGGGCGCCAGGCCCAGCGACTCCATCCCGTACGCCAGCTCGTCCTCGACCGTGTCCGTCACGAAGTGCGCCGACGGGTCCTGCCCGACCGTGCCCACCACGTCCGCCAGCTCGCGCGGCGGATGCGTGCGGGTGTCCCGGCCGTCGACCGTCACCCGGCCCGTCAGGGTGCCGCCCGTGAAGTGCGGGACCAGGCCCGAGACCGCTCCGAGGAGCGTCGACTTACCGACACCGGACGGGCCGACGAGCAGCACCAGCTCGCCCTCGGGGACCGTGAGGTTCACGTCCCGCAGGGTCGGCTCGGCACCGTCCTCGTACCTCACCGATACGTTGTCGAAGCGGATCACGAGCTCTCCTTGGCAACGGCGGTGGCAACGGCGGTGGCAGCGGTGTCCTGCGGTAGGGAGTCATGCGGCACGGACTCTTGCGGCACGGTGTCCTCTGGTACGGACTCCCGCGGTACCGGCGCCACGAACGCCGGGATCAGGCCCACCAGGATCGAGGCGGCCGGCCAGAGCGGCAGTTCCGGTGCCTCCAGGGGGACGACCCCGGGGTGCAGCGCCTCCGGTGCGTACGCGTTCGCCCAGATCATCAGGACCGCGACCGCCACCCCGGAGCCCGCGACCAGCCAGGCCCGCGCGCCCCAGCGGTCGGGCCGGTACCGGGTCCGTACCGTCCGCAGCCCGCCGAGCCGGAGCCCGGCCATCGCCGCGAGGAGTCCCGCCGCCAGCAGCGGCAGCCCGTACGCCGCGCCCTCCGCCGCGAGCAGCCCGTACGAACCGGCGCAGACGCCGAGCAGCCCGCCCAGGGTCAGGACGTTCGTCGTACGGCGTACGGACGCGGGGACCTGGGCCGTCCGGCCGTACCCCCGCGCGTCCATCGAGGCCGCCACCGCGATCGACCGCTCCAGCGCTCCTTCGAGCACCGGCAGGCCGATCTGGAGCACCGCCCGGACCCCGCCCGTGGGCCGGCCCCGGAGGCGGCGGGCGGTCCGCAGCCGGACCACGTCGGCGACCATGTTCGGCGCGAAGGTCATCGCCACGACGACGGCGACCCCGGCCTCGTACAGCGCCCCCGGCAGCGACTTCAGCAGCCGCGCCGGGTTGGCGAGCGCGTTCGCCGCGCCCACGCAGATCAGCAGCGTTGCCAGCTTGGCGCCGTCGTAGAGGGCGAAGACCAGCTGCTCGGCGGTGACCCGGCCCCCGATCCGTACCCCTTGCGCCCACTCGGGCAGCGGCACCTCGGGCAGCGTGAACAGGACGTGCGTCCCCGGGATCGGGGAGCCGAGCAGCAGCGAGAACACGACCCGCAGGAAGACGACGAACAGGCCGAGCTTCACGAACGCCCCGTACGAGCGCGCCCAGGGCGCGTCCGTGCGGCGGGCCGCCACGACGTACCCCGCGACTCCGACGAGCAGGCCGAGGAGGAGGGGGTTCGTGGTGCGGGAGGCCGCGACGGCCAGGCCGAGCGCCCACAGCCACCAGGCTCCGGCGTGAAGGGCGTTCGAGCGGTTCGCCACGGGCGCGGTGAACGGGGCCGTGAACGTACTGCGGCTAGGGGCCGGACTCATCCGCGACGGCGGGCCTTCCAGATCGCCGCGCCGCCCAGGGCGAGCACGGCCGCCCCGCCGGCGAGCACGCCGAACGACGGGCCGCCGCCGCTCTCCTCGCCGGAGGCGGAGGAGGGAGCGGCGGTGGCGGAGGAGGGAGCGGTGGTGGCGGACGCGGCCGACCCGGTCGGTTCGGGCGACTGCTCATCGCCCTCCGCGACCGGCTCACCACAGCCCCGCGCCGGATACCCGGCGATCCCGCACAGCATCGCCGCTCCGTCGTACCGCAGTGGCTTCGCCACCTCGGCCAGCGCCTCCGCGCCCGTCGCGTCCTCCCGGACCTGCGCGCAGCCGGCCTCGACCGGCTTCGCCGGCGGCTTCTCGCCGGACGGGGCGTCCTTCGGACCGCCGAAGTCGACGACGACCGCGATCCGCTTGCTGCCGTCCTTCTTCGCCACGCCCGCGCAGACCTCCGCGAAGTCGGGGGCGGCGGAGGGCCTGGAGGTGTCGCTCGTGCCCTGGCTGAGCGCGAAGCGGAAGCCGATCGCGTCGCCGTCGGCGGGGCGAGCGGTCGCCGGTCCCTGCGTGGCGTAGGTCCAGGACGTCCCGCCGTCGCTCTCCCAGAACGACCAGTAGCGGTATCCGGCGGCCTGCGCCGGGGCCGCCGCGACGGTGAGCGTCAGGAACGCCCCGGCCGCGGCGCCCGCGATCCGGGCCGTGCGTCCGGTGAGGGCGGTCGTCACTTCTTGCGGCCGCTCACGAGGAAGCCGATGCCGACGCCGACGACCATGCCGATGCCGATGATCCACCAGATGTCGAAGCCGCCCTCGTCGTCGGTCGTCGAGGAGGCGGAGGTGTCCGGGGTCTTGGGCGCGGGGCCGGTGGCGTTGAGCTGCTCGACGAGGTCGGCCGTGCCGAACTCGCGCGGGTCGGTGTCCGTCGCGCGGGCGGCCAGGATCAGCTGCGCGTAGGCGGCGGGGCCGTTCTCCTTCGCCCAGGCGGCGGAGTTCTTCTCCAGCCAGGCGAGGGCGGGCTGGGCCTGCTGGGTGGCCCCGGCGGCGGCGAGCGCGACGACCGCGTCGGCGGTGTTGCCGATGTCCGGCTTCTCCGTCGTGTCGGTGGAGCCGGGCATCGGCGGGGCGGTGAGGTGGCCGGTCTTCGCGAGGGCCTTCGCCAGGTAGGAGGCGCCGTTGAGGGCGGCCCGCTCGGCGGTCGGCTTCGTCAGGTCCTGGCAGGTCGGGGCCTGCTCGGGGGAGGCCTTGGTGGAGACGATGCTCTTGCCGAGCCCGGCGAGGGTGGCGGCGGCGGTGGCGTCCGCGTTGGCGAGCAGCTTGCCGTTCTTGTCGGGCTGGTACGCGAAGGCTCCGGCGCCGTCCTTGTCGGAGCAGGGCACGGCGAAGGTGAGGAGCGTGTCGTACGGGGTGCGGCCCTCGGCGGAGGTGTACGAGCCGGGCTTGACGCCGGTCGCGGCGAGGGCGCCGGCGATGAGCGAGGTGGAGTTGGCGTCGCTGGGGCCGCCGGGGGTGTAGCCCCAGCCGCCGTCCTTGTTCTGCACGGACCGCAGCCAGTCGTCGCCGGCCGTGACGGCCGTGTTGACCTTCTCCGGCTCCGCCGCCTGACGGCGGACGGCGCCGAGCGCCTGGACGGCGACGGCGGTGGCGTTGGTGTCCCGCATCGTCTTCGCGTCGCAGGGCTGCGTCGTGTCCGCGCGGTAGGAGCTGAAGGAGCCGTCGGCGCACTGCTGGGCGAGGAGCCACTCCACGGCCTGGTCGGCGGGCTGGTAGCCGGTGGCGCGCTGGGCGAGGAAGGCGAGGGACTGACGCCAGACACCGTCGTACGTCGGGTCCTTCGTGCCGTACAGGCCGGTGGAGGCCGCGCCGCCGGAGGGGGCGGACGCGGACGGGGAGGGCGAGGCGGCGGCCGGAGCGGCTGCCGCGGGGGCTGCGGTGCCGAGTACGACTGCGGCGGCTGCGAGCGCGGCGGCGCCGCGGCGGACGGTGTTCATGGGGCCCTCTCCTGCGGCCGGGCACCGGCACGCCTCAGGGGCACCAGGCTCCGGCTCCGTATTCCTCGACGGTGCCGGCGGTCACGTCCCGGACGGGGCATTCCGACTTGCCGCCCCTTTGGCGGGGCGGCTTACGGTTGCGGGTCAGTGCCGGATTTCCACCGGCTTTCCCCCGTACGGGCATGATGACGACCCGCTCACTGTACCGGCCCGTACGCCCGCCACCCGGGGGTGGGAGGCGCCTCACACCACGCCGAGGCCGGGCCGGTGCGGGGACCTCCCATCACGCCGAGGCCGCCCCGTCGCGGGGACCTCACACCGCGACGTACGTCACCGGGTCCGTGCCCGGCACGGCCTCCGCGCGGCCCAGCTTCACCAGGCGGCGGACGTGGGCCTCGGCCTCGCTGACGGCGATGTTCCGGGAGCCGTGGGGGATGTCGGCCCAGGGGCGGTTCCACTCCATCCGCTCGGCGAGCTGCCAGGGGGTGAGCGGGGTGGCGAGCAGGCGGAGGAGCCCGGTGAGGCGTTCCTCGTGGTGGGTGAGGAGCTCGTCGACCCGGCCGGCGGCGTCGGCGAACGCGTACTGGTGGGCGGGGAGGACCTCGGCGACGCCGAGGCGGCCGATGCGTTCGAGCGAGTCGAGGTAGTCGCCGAGGGGGTCGGTCTCGTGCACGTCGCCGGGGTGCTCGTACAGGCCGATGTGCGGGGAGATCCCGGGCAGCAGGTGGTCGCCGGAGAAGAGCCGGCCGTGCCCCGGCAGCCCGGCGGGGTGATCCTCCTCCAGGTGGAGGCAGACGTGGCCCGGGGTGTGGCCGGGCGTCCAGATCGCGCGCAGCCGCCGGCCGGCGAGGTCGAGGAGCTCGCCGGGGACGATCTCGCGGTCGGGGACGGCGGAGCGCAGCCCCGGCAGGGTCCGCATCCGGCCGGAGGCCCGGGCGGCCCGCAGCGGGGCGACGTGCTCCTCGGGGGCGCCGACGGCGGTCAGCTTGTGGACCATGTAGTCGAACCAGGTGCCGGGTTCGGCCTCGCGGGTGCGGCGGACGACGGCCGTGTCGGCGGCGTGCATGGCGATCCAGGCCCCGGACTCCTCGCGGACCCGGCCGGAGAGGCCGTGGTGGTCGGGGTGGTGGTGGGTGATGACGACCCCGTGGATCTCCTGGACCGACAGGCCCAAGGCGACGAGGCCGCCGGTGAGTTCGTCCCAGGAGGCCGGGTCGTCCCAGCCGGTGTCGACGAGGACCGGCCCGCGGTCGGTGTCGAGGACGTGGACCAGGGTGTGGCCGAGCGGGTTGTCCGGGATGGGGACCCGCAGGGACCAGACGCCTCCGCCGTGCTCGGTCACCTGGGTCATGTGGGCGCCCTCATCTCTCCAAAGACCGTGCGGAGCCTGCTCGTTCCGTTGCCCATCATAACTAGAACTGGTATCAGTTCTAGTTCTGAGACATCGTCAGAGATTTTCATCTCCTCGGGAGGCCGCGGTCATGACCGAGCTTGTGGAGCACGGAAAGCTGTTCATCGGCGGGGAGTTGACCGATCCGCTCGGCGACGCGGTCATCGAGGTGATCTCGCCGCACACCGAGGAGGTCATCGGGCGTGTCCCGCACGCCTCACCGGCCGATGTCGACCGGGCCGTCGCCGCCGCTCGCCGGGCCTTCGACGAGGGGCCCTGGCCGCGGATGAGCGTGGAGGAGCGGATCGCGGTCGTCACCCGGATCAAGGACGCGATCGCCGCCCGCTACGAGGAGATCGCCCGCTCCATCAGCTCGCAGAACGGCTCCCCGTACTCCTGGTCCGTCCTCGCCCAGGCGCTCGGCGCGATGATGGTCTGGGACGCGGCGATCACCGTCGCCCGCGACTACGCCTTCGAGGAGCGGCGCGGCGGCGTCCTCGGCCCGCTGCTCGTCCGGCGCGAGCCGGTGGGTGTGGTCGCGGCGGTCATCCCGTGGAACGTGCCGCAGTTCACCGCCGCCGCCAAGCTGGGGCCCGCGCTGCTCGCCGGCTGCGCCGTGGTCCTCAAGCCCTCGCCCGAGGCGCCCCTCGACTCGTACATCCTCGGCGAGATCGCCGCCGAGGCCGGGCTGCCCGAGGGGGTGCTCAGCATCCTGCCCGCCGACCGCGAGGTCAGCGAGTACCTCGTCGGTCACCCCGGCGTCGACAAGGTCTCCTTCACCGGTTCCGTCGCGGCCGGCAAGCGGGTCATGGAGGTGGCCTCCCGCAACCTCACCCGCGTCACGCTCGAACTCGGCGGGAAGTCGGCCGCCGTGATCCTGCCCGACGCGGACCTGGACGCCACCGTCGCCGGGATCGTCCCCGCCGCCTGGATGAACAACGGTCAGGCCTGCGTGGCCCAGAGCCGTATCCTCGCCCCGCGCTCCCGTTACGAGGAGATCGCCGAGGCCCTCGCGGCGGCGGCCGGCGCGCTCGTCGTCGGCGACCCGCTCGACCCGGCCACCCAGGTCGGCCCGCTCGTCGCCCGGCGCCAGCAGCAGCGCTCCCTCGACTACATCGGCATCGGCCAGGCCGAGGGCGCCAAGGTCCTCGCGGGCGGCGGGCGTCCGGCCGCCCTCGACCGGGGCTGGTACGTCGAGCCGACCCTCTTCGGCGGCGTCGACAACTCCATGCGGATCGCCCGTGAGGAGATCTTCGGCCCGGTCATCTGCCTCCTGCCGTACGGCGACGAGGCCGAGGCCCTCCGGATCGCGAACGACTCCGACTTCGGGCTCAGCGGCAGCGTCTGGACCGGGGACGTGGAGCACGGCATCGACTTCGCCCGGTCCGTGCGCACGGGCACGTTCAACGTCAACACCTTCAGCCTGGACATGCTCGGCCCCTTCGGCGGCTACAAGAACTCGGGCCTGGGGCGGGAGTTCGGCCCCGAGGGCTTCGGCGAGTACCTGGAACACAAGATGATCCACCTGCCCGGTGGTTACGAGGCTCCCGCGGGCGGGGCGTGATGGGGGACCGCTGGCACGTCGAGGTCGACCGGAGCGTCTGCATCGGCTCCGGCATGTGCGTCAACCACGCCCCGGCCGCCTTCCGGCTGGACACGGCCCGTCAGTCCCATCCGGTGGAGCCGGAGGTGGACGCGGGGGAGACCCTGCTCGCCGCAGCCGAGGGCTGTCCGGTGGAGGCCATCATGATCGCCCTCGCGGACGGAGGCGAGCCGGTGTTCCCGCCGGAGGAATGACGGGGGAGTGACAGGGGAGTGACGGAGGAGTGGTGGAGGGACGCGCACCCGGAGCGCGCCGCGCTGTCGTTCCCTTGTGCAAAACTGGGCCCTTGGTCACGGGGGCAAGGGGCCTTTGTGTGTGCGTATTTGGGAGTGCTGTGCGCAAGGTGAAGTGGGCGGCTGCGGCTGCTGGTGTCGTGCTGCTGGTCGCTGGTTGCGGTGGCGCGGGCGGTTCGGACAAGGGCGGTTCGTCCTCGGCCGGCGCGGCCGCCACGGGCGGTTCGGGCTCGGGCGGCGGCGAGCGGCTCGACGGCGCCGCGGTCACCAAGGAGCTGGAGGCCGCGGCGACGGGGGCCGGCTTCACGCAGGACGCCTCGGGCGAGGACATCGCGCCGGAGCTCAAGGACTGCATGGTCAGCTGGACGGCCGACGCCGAGAAGGCCGCGGACCCGGGCAAGTCCTACAAGGCCACCGTCGCGACCCTGACCGGCGGCGGCTGGAAGGAGCTCCGGAACCACGAGCAGAACGGCTCGGTGATCAAGTCCCTGGAGAAGAGCGGCTGGACGCTCCAGGCCAGCAACCACTCGCAGGGCCCGCTGAAGATGGTGATGTTCATCGCCGCCGACGGCGGTCCGGAGTGCGCGGCGAAGATCGCGGCCGACAACGCGAAGGCCAAGCAGTCGTCCTGACCCCGCCGAGCCGACCGTGCCCCCGACCCGTCCATCGGACGTCGGGGGTACGGACGGACACCCTCAGCCGGACGGAGACGGCTCCGGTCCGCCCGGCGTCGTCAGGTCGATCAGCCGGCAGACCGTCTCGATGTCGATCTTCACCTGCGCGATCGAGGCACGCCCCGACAGCCAGGTGATCAGCGCCGAGTGCCAGGTGTGCTCGATCACCCGCACCGCCGAGAGCTGCTGCGGGCTCGGGTGCTCCGCCCCCATCGCGTCCAGGATGATCGCCGTCGTCAGCCGCGACACCGTGTCGACCTCGGGGCTCACCCCCCGGTCCGCGAAGGTCAGCGCCCGCACCATCGCGTCGGCGAGCTGCGGTTCCCGCTGGAGCGCCCGGAAGGCGCGCATGAGGGTCTCCGCGACCCGCTCCGCCGGGTCCGTGCCCGCGGGCGGCCGCTTCCGCAGGGTGGTGTGCATGTGCTGGAGCTGGTCCTGCATCGTCGCGACCAGCAGATGGATCTTGGACGGGAAGTAGCGGTACAGCGTGCCGAGGGCCACCCCGGCCGCCTCGGCGACCTCCCGCATCTGTACGGCGTCGAAGCCGCCCCGCGCCGCGAGCTGGGCGCTGGCGTCCAGGATGCGCCGTCGCCGCGCCTCCTGGCGCTCCGTGAGGGGCGGCGCCGAGGGGCCGAGGCCCGCTCTGTTGTCTGCGGTCATGAGTTCCCGTTCCGTGCGGTAGGAGCGGCGGTGGGGAGCGACAGTATGGCGGCCCGGCCGTCGTGGCGCGAATCACCTGTTCCGGCTCTCACCACGGGGCTACCTGCCGGTAGATTCTGTCCTCCTGTGCGATCAAGAAGATCATGCAAGAAGATCGAGAACGATCAAGTCTGTAACTTGTTCTAGATTAGCGCGAGCGGTTACGCTCCGGCGAAACACGCTCGAAGGGGGTCGCGCATGACCGCGGAAGCCATAGAGGCAAGCCCGGCAAGCCCCCGACAGGGCCTCGCGACGGACGGTGACAGCCCGTTGCGGATCGCTCTCCTCACGTACAAGGGGAACCCGTTCTGCGGTGGCCAGGGCGTCTACGTCCGCCATCTCTCCCGTGAGCTCGCCCGCCTCGGCCACAGCGTCGAGGTCATCGGCTCCCAGCCGTATCCCACGCTGGACGAGGGCGTGCCGCTCACCGAGATCGCCAGCCTCGACCTCTACCGCTCCCCGGACCCCTTCCGGACGCCGAAGCGCGACGAGTACCGGGACTGGATCGACGGCCTCGAAGTCGCCACCATGTGGACCGGCGGCTTCCCCGAGCCGCTCACCTTCTCCCTGCGGGCCCGGCGCATGCTCGCCGCCCGCCGCGGCGACTTCGACGTCGTCCACGACAACCAGACCCTCGGCTACGGCCTCCTCGGCGGCACCCGCGCCCTGGGCGCGCCGCTCGTCACCACGATCCACCACCCCATCACCGTCGACCGGCAGCTCGAACTCGACGCCGCCGCCGACTGGAAGCGCCGCGCCTCCGTCCGCCGCTGGTACGCCTTCACCCGCATGCAGAAGCGCGTCGCCCGCCGGATGCCGTCCGTCCTCACCGTCTCCGGCACCTCCCGCCAGGAGATCGTCGAGCACCTCGGCGTACGCGAGGACCGCATCCGGGTCGTCCACATCGGCGCCGACACCACGCTCTGGTCCCCGGACGCGGCCGTCGCCGAGATCCCCGGCCGGATCGTCACCACCTCCAGCGCCGACGTCCCGCTCAAGGGCCTGATCCACCTGATCGAGGCGCTCGCCAAGCTCCGCACCGAGCGCCCCGACGCCCATCTCGTCGTCGTCGGCAAGCGCGCCGAGGACGGCCCCGTCGCGCAGGCCATCGAGCGGTACGGGCTCGAGGGCGCCGTCGAGTTCGTCAAGGGCATCAGCGACACGGAGCTCGTCGACCTGGTGCGGTCCGCGCAGGTCTCCTGCGTGCCGTCGCTGTACGAGGGCTTCTCGCTGCCCGCCGCCGAGGCCATGGCCACCGGGACACCGCTCGTCGCTACCACCGGCGGCGCGATCCCCGAGGTCGCGGGCGCCGACGGCGAGACCTGCCTCGCGGTGCCGCCGGGCGACGCGGGCGCGCTGGCTGCGGCGCTGGGCCGAGTCCTCGGTGACGCCGAGCTCCGGGCCCGACTCGGCGCGGCGGGCCGCGCCCGGGTCCTGGAGCGTTTCACCTGGGCCCGCGCGGCCCAGGGCACGGCGGACCTCTACCGCGAGGCCGTCGAGCGCCAGGGAGCCCGTCAGGGCGTCCGCAGGTGACCGTCCGGCTCGCGGACCTTCCCGGCCCTCCGCACCCTCCCGGCTCTCCGCGCTCCTCCGGATCTCATCGATCTCCCCGCTCTCCGCAGTCTCTCCGTTCTCCGCACGCGCACCACCCCCGTCCCGACCACGAAGGCAGGCCCTCGTGCTGACCGTCGACTTCACCCGCTTCCCGCTCGCCCCCGGCGACCGCGTGCTCGATCTGGGCTGCGGTGCGGGCCGGCACGCCTTCGAGTGCTACCGGCGCGGCGCCCAGGTCGTGGCCCTCGACCAGAACGGCGAGGAGATCCGCGAGGTCGCCAAGTGGTTCGCGGCGATGAAGGAGGCCGGGGAGGCCCCCGCCGGGGCGACGGCCACCGCGATGGAGGGCGACGCCCTCAACCTTCCCTTCCCCGACGAGTCCTTCGACGTCGTGATCATCTCCGAGGTCATGGAGCACATCCCGGACGACAAGGGCGTCCTCGCCGAGATGGTCCGCGTCCTCAAGCCGGGCGGCCGGATCGCGATCACCGTGCCCCGCTACGGCCCCGAGAAGATCTGCTGGGCGCTCTCCGACGCGTACCACGAGGTCGAGGGCGGCCACATCCGCATCTACAAGGCCGACGAGCTCCTCGGCAAGATCCGGCAGGCCGGCCTCAGGCCGTACGGCACCCACCACGCGCACGCCCTGCACGCGCCGTACTGGTGGCTGAAGTGCGCCTTCGGCGTCGACAACGACAAGGCGCTGCCGGTCCGCGCCTACCACAAGCTCCTGGTCTGGGACATCATGAAGAAGCCCGCCCTGACCCGGGTCACCGAGCAGCTGCTCAACCCGGTGGTCGGCAAGAGCTTCGTGGCGTACGCGACCAAGCCCCACCTCCCGAAGGCCGACGCCGCGGACACGGCCAAGTGACGAGCCCCGAGCGGATCGCCGAGCACCTCGTGCTGCCCGGCGTCCTCACCGCCGAAGAGGCCGCCGAGACCGTCACCGGGATACTCGCCGTCCAGCGCGAGGACGGGGCCATACCGTGGTTCCGGGGCCACCACCTCGACCCGTGGGACCACACCGAGGCGGCCATGGCCCTCGACGCGGCCGGCGAGCACGCCGCCGCGACCCGCGCCTACGAGTGGCTCGCCCGCCACCAGAACGCGGACGGCTCCTGGTACGCGGCCTACCACGACGGCGACCCGGACGACGTCACCGACCGGAGCCGCGAGTCCAACTTCGTCGCGTACATCGCGGTCGGCGTCTGGCACCACTACTTGTCCACCGGCGACGACGCCTTCCTCGACCGGATGTGGCCCGTCGTCTACGCGGCCGTCGAGTTCGTCCTCGGACTCCAGCAGCCCGGCGGCCAGATCGGCTGGAAGCGCGAGCCCGACGGCGAGGCCGTGACCGACGCGCTCCTCACCGGCTCGTCCTCCATCCACCAGGCGCTGCGCTGCGCCCTCGCCATCGCCGAGGCCCGCGAAGAGCCGCAGCCCGACTGGGAGTTGGCGGCGGGCGCGCTGGGTCACGCGATCCGCAGGCACCCCGAGCGCTTCCTCGACAAGTCCCGCTATTCGATGGACTGGTACTACCCGGTCCTCGGCGGAGCGGTCACCGGACCCGAGGCCACGGCCCGTATCGAGGCCGCCTGGGACGCGTTCGTCGTGCCCGGCCTCGGTGTGCGGTGCGTGATCCCGAACCCGTGGGTCACCGGCGGCGAGTCCTGCGAACTCGCCCTCGCGCTCTGGGCGACGGGCGAATCGGACCGCGCCCTCACGATCCTCCAGGACATCCAGCACCTGCGCGCGGCGAACGGCATGTACTGGACGGGGTACGTCTTCGAGGGCGCCACGGAGAGCGACAAGGCCATGTGGCCGGAGGAGCAGACGGCCTGGACCGCGGGCTCCCTGCTGCTCGCGGTCGCGGCCCTCGGCGGCGACGAGGCCACGGGCGCCGTCTTCGGCGGCGAACGCCTTCCGGCGGGCCTCGAACCGGACTGCTGCCCCTGACGCGACGGCTCAGGGCGGCCCGTTCGGAGTCGCCCGAGTGGCGGACACCCTGGGGCTGGGTGAGGCTGACGCCACAGTCATCAGGGAGGTCCTGTCGTGCCCAGAAGTGTCTCGCGCGGAGTGGTGGCGCTGCTCCTGTCCTGCGCCCTGCTCCTCACCACCGCCGCCTGTGAGGACGACGCCGACGCGCAGAGCGGGAGCGGCGCCGCGACCCCGTCGGCCTCGGCCACCTTCGAGCAGCAGAGGCTGGCCAAGACGCGGTTCGTGGCCAACGCCGGGCTGGCCGCCGGTGCCACGTACCAGTGGATCGTGAAGCCGTACCGCGCGGGCAAGTTCACCAAGGGTGCGGATGGCCGGACCTTCGCCCTGGTGAAGGCGGGCCTCGCGGGCGCGTTCACGTACAACCGGCTCAAGGCGGCGACGAACAACGCCAAGGGCGACCCGCTGCTCTCGAAGGCGGTCGCGCCGCTCACGGCCGGGATCGAGTCGCTCAAGGACCTCGGGACGAAGCTCCGCAAGGGCGAGGTGGGGGACGCGGACGTCGGCGCCTTCGAGTCCGTCATCAACAGCGTCAAGGACGCGGGCAAGAGCGCCGGCGCCGAGGTCGTCGACAAGGTACCGAGCGCCTCCCAGCTCAGCGGCGGCTGACCGGTCAGGCGTTGAGCTCCGCGAGTACGCGGAGCGTGGCGGGGTCCGGTGCCGTGACCAGCAGGTCCGTGACCGGGCCCCGTCGCCACGCCTCCAGGCGTTCGGCGATCCGCCGGCGGGGACCGACGAGCGAGATCTCGTCGGCGAAGGCGTCCGGCACGGCGAGCACGGCCTCCTCGCGCCGCCCCGCCGCGAACAGCTCCTGGATGTGCGCGGCCTCCTTCGCGTACCCCATCCGCCCCATGAGGTCGGCGTGGAAGTTCCGGGCGGCGTGCCCCATGCCGCCGATGTAGAAGCCGAGCATCGCCTTGACGGGCAGCAGTCCGGCCGCCACGTCGTCGCAGAGGTGCGCCCGGACCATGGGGGCCACCAGGAAGCCCTCCGGGAGGCGGTCGGGGAGCGTGTACACCTCGGCCCAGCGGTCCGGGGACCAGTAGAGGGGCAGCCAGCCGTCGGCGATGGTGAGGGTCTGCGCGATGTTCCTGGGGCCCTCGGCGCCCAGCAGGACCGGGAGGTCCGGCCGGAGCGGGTGGGTGATCGGCTTGAGGGCCTTGCCGAGGCCGGTGCCGTCCGCCCCGGTGTACGGGTGGGAGTGGTGCCGTCCGTCGAGCCGGACGGGGGCCTCGCGGCGCAGGACCTGCCGGATCACGTCCACGTACTCGCGGGTCGCCGTCAGCGGGGAGCGCGGGAAGGGGCGGCCGTACCAGCCCTCGACGACCTGCGGCCCGGACAGGCCGAGCCCCAGCATCACGCGCCCGCCGGAGAGGTGGTCGAGCGTGAGCGCGTGCATCGCGGTCGCGGTCGGGGTGCGGGCGGCCATCTGCGCGACGGCGGTCCCGAGCCGGATGCGCGAGGTGTGCGCGGCGATCCAGGTCAGCGCGGTGAACGCGTCGGAGCCCCAGGCCTCCGCCGTCCACACGGAGTCGTACCCGAGCCGCTCGGCCTCGCGGGCGAGGTCGAGGTGGGCGGGGGAGGGGCCGCGGCCCCAGTAGCCGAGAGCGAGTCCGAGGCGCATGACACGAGAACCTTTCTGACGGTCCGTCAGCTCAGTTCTCCGGGACTGTACGCCAACGGCCCCCCGCCCGGAAGGGATTCCGGACGAGGGGCCGCCGAGGCGTGTCTACGCGTCAGCCGCGCTGGATGCCCGTGGTGTCCTGGAGGACGCCGCGGCGGCCGTCCTGGGTCTGGGCCACCAGGGCCGGGCCGCGCTGCTCGACCGCGAGGTACCAGGTACCCGGCGCCAGTTCGGCGATCGGCGCCTGCGAGCCGTCCTCCGCGTACAGCGGACGGGCGACCGGCACCGCGAACCAGAACGGCGCGAAGTCCGCGGCCGGCTGCGCCGCCTGCGGGGCCGGGGCCTGGGCGGCCTGCGGCTCCGGCTGCTGCGGGGCGTGCGGCTGGGGAGCGTGCGGCTGCGGGGCGCCGGCCTGCGCGCCGAACGGCTGGCCCGCACCCTGCGACGGGTCCTGCGGGGTGCCGTACTGCTGCTGCGCACCCGGGTAGCCGTAGCCACCGGCGACGCCCTGCTGGCCCGGCTGGCCGGGCTGCATGCCGTACGGCTGCGGGGTCTGCGGGCGCGGCGCGCCCACGAGCGGCGCCTTGAGGGCGGGCACCAGCGGACCGGCGACGGCGGCACCGGCCACGACGAGCGCGGCGATCAGGCCGAGGATCAGACCGGCGCCGGCGTTGTTCGCCTCGAAGATCCACATGAGCAGGGTCCACGCGGCGGCGATGGTGAAGCCGGCACCGACCTGGCCCAGCTCGAGACCGGCCACCTTGCGCTGCTGCGGCAGCCCGTGGGAGACGACGATCAGTGCGGCGCCGGCGATGCCGAGGAAGAAGGTGCCCCAGCCGAGGTAGGACACCTCCCACGCGTTGGGGGTCTCGTACTGGGCGCAGAACGAGTCGGGGCCGTCGCAGCCGGCGACGCCCAGGAATGAGGCGATGAACAGCACCACCGCTGCACCGATCAGCACGCCATCGCCTCGGGTGAGGGAGCGGATATTCACGTAAGAGTCCTTCGTCGGGTCGTCGTCGCGTCGTCGTCGCGTCGGGGTGGCGCTCAAGGTCGTGGCACGGGGGCGGCCCCATGTTACGGACCGAATCTATCGCTCGCCGGTTCTACCCGTTGAGGTAGGTGCCGATGCCGTCCGCGATGCCCTGGGCCGCCTTCTGTCGCCAGGCCGCCGACGTCAGCAGCGCGGCGTCCTTCGGATCACGCATATTGCCGCATTCGACGAAGACCTTGGGCACGGTTGAGAGATTCAGCCCGCCGAGATCGTCACGGACGTCCAACCCCGTACCCGAGCCCAGGTAGTTGGAGGGGGCCGTGCCCGTCGCGCGCGCGAAGCGGTCCGCGATGTCCTCCCCGAGTTCACGGGAGGGCCCGACGATCGGCGCGGTGTCCGCGGCGCCCGAGCTCACCCGGGCGGGGAGGATCACATGGAAGCCGCGGTGGCCGACGGCCGAGCCGTCCGCGTGGACGGAGACGACGGCGTCGGCGCCGGCCTCGTTGCCGATCCGGGCGCGCTCGTCGATGCAGGGGCCCCAGGGGCGGTCCGCGTCCTGGGTGAGGACCACCTTCGCGCCGCGCGCGACGAGCAGGTCCCGCAGCCGGTGGGAGACGTCCAGGGTGAAGGCGGCCTCCGTGTAGACGGCCTGCGTGGCGGTGCCGTTCGTGGAGGTGCCGGTGGTGTCGCACTCCTTGCGGCCCGTGCCGATGTTCACCTTCGCGTTGATCTCCCGGGAGTGCCGGAAGTTCCCGGGGTTGTGGCCGGGGTCGACGACGACGGTCCGGCCGGCGAGGGAGCGGGTGCCCTGGGAGGCGGTGGGGGAGGGGGCGCTGGATGTACGGGGCTGGCCGGGTGTGGCGGCCACGGCGGGCGGCGGTGTCTGCGTCGCGCCCTTCCCGGACGTCGGCGAGGCCTGGGACGCCTGGGAGGCTCCGCAGCCGGCGAGCGCGGCGCCGCAGCCCGCGAGGGCCAGCGCGAGGGCGAGGGTACGGGGAGTGGTCTTCCGGTGGTCGTACGGCACCCCGCGACTTTAGGCCCTGCGCGGGGCGAATGCGGGGAGCCCCAGGTCGCAGGTTGGTCACCGCTTCGTGGAACCGTGGACGCGTGTGCGCGGACGGTGAAGGGTAGGTGTACGAGGCGACGGTGGGGTGTCACCGCGCATGGACCCACGAGGGGGAACCGTGGTGGGGGAAGAACCGAACGACGCACGTCCCGAGCCGTCCGACCGCATTCCGGGAGACGGATCGTTAGACAGACCGCCGCAGGGGATGCCCGGTGGGGCGAGTGGTGCCGGTAGCGGCAGTGGTACGGGTGGGGGCTTCGGGGCTCCGGCGCCCTGGGAGGCCCCGCCGCCGAGCGGACCGGCTCCGAGCGCCTCGGCCGAGGGAGCTCCGGCGGCTCCCGGCTTCGGCCCGCCGACCGGCTCCGGGGCCGGGCAGGGGCAGGGACAGGGCCAGGGGTCCGGGCAGGGTCAAGGGCAGGGGCAGGGCCAGGGGTCCGGGCAGGAGTCGGGGCCGGGATACGGCCAGGGGTACGGGCCGGGACAGGGCCAGGGGTACGGGCCGGGACAGGGCCAGGGGTACGGGCCGGGACAGGGCCAGGGGTCCGGGCCGGGATACGGGCAAGGGCCCGGGCACGGATACGGACCCGCGCCCGTGCCGCCCGGCACCGGCGCCGCCACCGGCCCCGCGACCGTGCCCGGCTGGGCGGGCGCGGGCACACTGCCGCCGCCGCCCGCCGCACCGCCCGGGTACGGTCCGCCGCCCGGCTCCGGGCCGCGCGGCGAGGCGAACCCGGCCCAGGCCGCCCTGATCGGCCTGCTCAACCTCTCCTGCCTGGGCCTCGGTTACGTCTTCCTGCGCAACTGGATCGGCGCCGCGCTCTGCTGGGCCGCCACCGTGGCCCTGCTCGTCCTGGTGCTCCCCGCCGACGTCGACGGCGTGCCCCCGGGTGTCCTCATCGGCTACGGCGCCTTCCTGCTCGTCGTCGCCGCCGACGGCGCCCGGCGGGGCCTGCGCGCGACGCTCCGCCTCGGCGCCTCCTTCCGGCGCCTCGCGCTCCCGCTCGCCGTCGTCCTGCTCGCCGTCCCCGCGGGCGGTTCGCTCGCCTACGGGGCGGCCCGCGACGAGGCGCGCGAGCAGGCGCTCCTCGACCGGCTCGCCGCCGCGGACGCCCAGGTGAAGTCGGCCGACGGCCTGGCCTTCGACAAGGCCCAGCCGATCTTCGCCAAGGCGCTTGACGTGTACGAGGACCTCGGCACGAAGCAGGCGGGCTCGCGAGCCGGGAAGCTGGTCCCCGAGCGGCTCGACGCGTACTACGAGACGGTGTCCTACCCGTACAAGAACACGATGTACTGCGAGGCGATCGCCCCGCTCAAGCACCTGCGGGGGCTCGCCGACTCGTTCGACAAGGAGCTCCTGGGCGCCCGCCCCGCGAAGACCGACGAGCCGCTGGCCCACTCCCTCTACGAGTGCGGGACGTCGGCGCTCGGTGTGTCGACCGCCACACCGACCGCCGAGACGAGCCTCAACGAGCTCCTCGGCACCTTCCCGAAGTCCTCGCACGCCACCCGCGTCGAGCCGGCCGTCCGGGCGGCGCTCAAGACCCGTACGACCGCGCTCGACAGCGGCACCGAGCCCTGCGAGGTCACCGCCGAGCTCCACACGCTCCGGACGTCCCTCCGGGCCATGACGGACCCCTCTCTCGACGGCGCCACCCGCGAGGCGAAGGAGGCGGCCCAGCGGGGTGACTTCGCCTGCGGGAGCGACCAGTTCAAGGACAAGGAGTTCGAGGAGGCGGCCAAGACCATGACCGAGTACGCCAAGGCGTACCCGGACAGCCCGCAGGCCGCGCACGCCCGCTCCATCGCCATCGCGGCCGAGATCGCCGACGAGGAGCCGGCCGCCGGCAAGAAGCTGCCCCCGTCGGAGGTGCCCGGCGGCACCCGGATGATCATGGTGGTGAGCAACGACGGCCCCGGTGAGGTCGAGCTGCTCTACACCGGCCCGATGACCGGCAAGGTCACGCTCAAGGCCTGCGCCACCTGCACCAAGTACCCGGGGCCGATCTTCTCCCAGGGCAAGAAGGTCAAGGCCTGCACCGGGCCGTCCTCGAAGTACCCGAAGGCGACCCTGCTGCTGCCCGCCGGCGACTACCACTTCCTCCAGAAGCGGGCGACCACCGGCACCTCCACGGCGGGGGACACCAAGACCAGCAAGGCGAAGATCGAACCGGGCTACAGCTACACCAACTGCCTGTACGTGACGTCAGGGTTCTGACGTCACGCCCGCTTCGGGTCCCGCGTCAGCCCCGGCGGCGCAGGACCCGCAGCGAGTCGGTGACCGAGATCTCCTCGAAGTCGCCGGACTCCAGGGCGCGCAGGTAGATCCGGTACGGCGCCTGGCCGCCGTCCTCCGGGTTCGGGAAGACGTCATGGATGACGAGCAGGCCCCCGGGGGCGACCTTGGGGGCCCAGCCCTCGTAGTCGTTCGTGGCGTGCTCGTCGGTGTGCCCGCCGTCGATGAACACCAGCCCGAGCTGCCCGCCCCACGCCTTCGCGACCAGCGGCGACCGGCCGACGACCGCGACGACGTGCTCCTCAAGACCGGCCTTGTGCAGCGTCCGGCGGAAGGTGGGGAGCGTGTCCATCAGCCCGACCTCCGGATCGACGACGCTCGGGTCGTGGTACTCCCAGCCCGGCTGCTGCTCCTCGCTGCCCCGGTGGTGGTCCACGGTCACCGCGACCGTCCCCGCCTGCCGGGCCACGTCGGCGAGGAGGATCGTGGACCGCCCGCAGTACGTCCCGACCTCCAGCAGCGGCAGCCCGAGCTTCGCGGCCTCCGTGGCCGCCTTGTACAGCGCGAGGCCCTCCCCGGCGGGCATGAAGCCCTTCGCGGCGTCGAAGGCGGCCAGGATCTCGGGCGCGGGCACGGACATGGTGTCTCCTACTGGCGAGTAGTACGCGGGTACGGGCGCCCATCGTGCCCTACGCGTGCCCTACCCGTCGCACTCGAACCACACCGTCTTCCCGTCGGCCGCCTCCTCCGCTCCCCACCGGTCCGTCACCGCCTCCACCAGCACCAGCCCCCGCCCGCTCTCCTCCAGCGGCCCCGCGAGCTTCGCGATCACCGTCCCGGGCACGCCGTCCGCGACCTCCACCCGCAGCCCGTACGGCTCCCACAGCATCAGCACGGAACACCGCCGACCGGGCACGTGCCGGACGACGTTCGCGACGAGCTCGGTGAGCGCGAGCGCGCCGGAATCGGAGAGCCGGTCGAGTTCCCACCGCGTGAGGAAGATGCGCAGGATGCGGCGCATGTGACCGGCCGAGTGCTCACCCACGGTGAAACCCATCCGGTAGCTGGTGGCAATTACCGGGGGATAGAGGTCAGTTGCGTGATTCATGCCACCAGGGTGGAGTGCTGTCGTTACGCTCGGCTACGGACTGAACGCAACGCCTCACCGCGTGAGCTTGGGGGTGACCTCGCCGTGGTCAACATCCGGAACCTGGATCCCAGCGCCTCGCCGCTGGACTACTACGGATCCGAACTCCGCCGCCTGAGGGAGGAGGCCGGCCTCAATCAGCAGCAGTTGGGTGACATCGTCTTCTGCACGGCGTCGCTGATCGGCCAGATAGAGACGGCGAAGAAGGTCCCCACGCGACGCTTCTCGGAGCAGCTGGATGCGGCGCTGCTGACGGGCGGGGTGTTCTCGCGGCTGATCGGGCTGGTGCTGAAGAGCCAGCTGCCGACGTGGTTCCAGCCGTACGCGGAGATGGAAGCGAAGGCGACGTACATCTCGACGTACCAGTCGCAACTGGTCTACGGCCTGCTCCAGACGGAGCCGTACGCCCGGGCGGTGCTGTGCGTCGACAACCCGGGGCGGCTGGACGAGTTGGTGGCGGCCCGGATGGAACGCCAGCGCATCTTGGAGCGCGAGCATCCGCCGGTGCTGTGCGTCGTGCTCGACGAGGCGGTGCTGTACCGGGAGATCGGCGGCGCCGAGGTCATGCGAAACCAACTCGCCCACTTGTTGGGGTTCCTGGACCATCCGTGGATCCAGGTGCAGGTGCTTCCCTTCGAGGTGGGGCAGCACTCGGCGATGATGGGTTCGTTCAATCTTCTGCGCTTCGACGACGACCCGGACCTCTTCTACGCGCCGGTCTGCGGTGGGGGGCATATGACCGCTCATCCGCAAGTGATCAGGGAGCGGTCTGTCGGCTACGCTCGGCTGCAAGCCTCGGCCCTCTCCCGGGAGGCCTCGGCGACGCTGATCGAACGTGTGATGAGGGAGCGGTATGGGCACCAGCCAGGACCTGCGGTGGCGTAAATCCTCGTACAGCGGCTCCGATGGCGGCGACTGCGTCGAGTGCGCCCCGCTCGGCACCGCCGCCTGGCGCAAGTCCTCGTTCAGTGGCCCCAACGGCGGCGAATGCATCGAAGTCGCCGACCTCGACGCCCACATCGCCATCCGTGACTCCAAGCGCCCCGAAGGCCCCGCCTTTCTCGCCCGGCCCGCCGCCTTCACGGCCTTCGTGCGGGCCGCCGCCGAGGGACGTATCGGGCGCTGACCGTGGCGACCCTCATAGGAACCATGGTCCTCGTCATCGGCCTGCCGGCCTGGGCGGGGATCACCTACGTCGGCCTCGTCCGGGCCCGGCGGGGCGACGCCCTGCCGGAGCCCGACCCGCCCCGCCCCCGCCGCACCCCCGCCAAGAAGGCCGCCTGGATCGCCGGGCTCGCGTACGTCGCGGGCGGCGCGCTGCATCTGTACGGCATGTCGTACCTGCCGTTCCTCTTTCCCGAGGACGCGTGCTGGTTCAACGCGGGACACAACGCCGTCCCCGACTCCAGCAGCGCACTCCCCGTCAGCCTGGTGTGCGCCGGCGAGGAGATCGTCCCGTGGTGGGTCAATCCCGGTCTCCTCGCCCTCGGCGTGACCGCCGTCGCCGCGACCGTCACGAGCGTCGTCCTCGCCGGGCGGCGTCGCTTCGGCGACCGTTGACGGGTCAGGCGGCCCCCGTCAGGACCGCCCGGAGCTTCCGTACGCCCGCCTTCCACTCCTCGCCGTCCGACTCCTCCCACAGCTCCAGGAGCTCCGACTCCGGGGTGAGGACCCTGTCCAGCGCCGCGACGGCGAGCGGACGCAGCTCCGCCGGGAGTTCGGGCAGGGGCTCCTTCGGGCCGTACGCGGTCGTCACCGGGTCTCCGCCCGGGCACTGCGCGGCGACCAGCGCCGCCGACGCGATGGCCTGCACCGCCTCGTACGAGTCCAGGTAGTCGTCGTCGCCGGTCGCGGTCACCTCGTGGAAGGCCGCGCGCAGCACCTCCGCCCGCTTCTCCGGTGGGGCCTCGTCCACCCGCGCCGAGAAGTCGGCGGCGGTGTCGTTGTCGAACGGTCCGATGTCCCACGTACCCATGGTGTGCTCGCTCCCTCTGTTCGTGTTCTGCGGGCATCGTGGCAGGGGCCACTGACAACGCCCCGGCGTCCGGGCGGACATGCGAGGATGCGCCGTCCGTTACCGATCATGAAAGGACGTGCCCATGCGCGCGTCGTTCAGAGCGCTGCTTGCCGCGCTCTTCTCGATAGGTCTGCTCCTCGGCGCCGGGGCCGGCCCCGTCCAAGCCGACGTGGTCACCCCCGAGACCGCGAAGCCGCTGCGCTTCATCTCGTACAACGTGTGCGGGGCGAAGTGCCCCATCGCGGCGGAGGGGGCGACGGCGACGGAGCTGGCCGCGGCCAGGTCCGCGTGGGTGTCCGGGCTGGTGGCGGAGATCGACGCCTGGGACTCCGACCTGGTCATGCTCCAGGAGCTCTGCTACGGGCAGTGGAAGATGATCCGTGACGCGCTGACGCCGCAGCGGCGCGTGGGGAACGCCAGCTACGAGACCGTGTGGGGCGCGTCGCTCTCGGCCGCCTCCGACTGTGACCAGTGGGATCCGGTCGACCGTCGTTTCGGTCTGGCGATCTTCTCGAAGGGGGAGGGCTCGATCGTCGCCGGTACGCGGACCGTCACCTTCCTCCCCGAGGTGGTCACGACGCCGACGGAGGACCGCATCCTCCTGTGCACCCAGGCCGGTCTGGACGGCCGGGTGGTCAGGGCCTGCAACACCCACATCGACCCGCACGACGCGACCACGGCCCTCCAGATCCCGAAGGTGACCGAACTCGTCGAGGGCGCCAGGAAGGACGGCGAGCCCGTGGTCCTCGCGGGGGACTTCAACCAGCGTCCCGAGCACGCCGACATGAACACCGTCTACAACCACGGGACGGGTTCGACCGGCCGGTTCCAGGAGGTCGACGAGAACGACCAGGCGGAGTTCGCCGGGGACGACTGCGCCCCCGAGACGACGGTTCGCTGTCGCAGCGGTGAGGAGACCGCCAGCCCGGCCTGCTCGGACCACACCTCCGAGACCAGCAAGATCGACTACGTCTTCCTGAGCTACGAGTGGTTCAAGACCGTGCAGGGAGACGCGCTGCCCTGCGCGTCGGGGCTGTCCGACCACCACCTCCTCCGCGGCGCGGCGGCCTGGGAGCAGTAGTCCCGGACCGCGTCGCCCTGGACTGGATTCCTGTACCCAAAAGCCTTTCTGACCTTCCGTCAGAATGGAACGTGTTCTAGTCTGCGGCGCATGGGCATCGCCATCACGCACGAACAGCGGGAGCTCGCCCGATCCGTCCGCGGCCGGCTCACCCGCGCCGTCCCTCCCGAAGAGGTCCGCAAGCACCTGGACGTCCCCGACTCCGCCGCCGGCCGGCCCGCGTACTGGGACGCCGCCGTCGAGCAGGGGCTCCTCGGGCTCCATCTCCCCGAGGAGTACGGCGGCGGGGGCGGCGACCTCGTCGACCTCGCCGTCGTCGTCGAGGAGGCGGCGCGGGCGCTGCTGCCCGGGCCGTACCTCCCCTCCGTCCTCGCCGCCGAGGTCCTCCACCGGGCCGGGCAGGGGGAGCTGGCCGCGTCGATCGCGGGCGGGGAGCGGATCGCGGCGGTCGCGCTCGGCGGTACGGGGAGCCTCGCCGCCGTACGGACCGCGAGCGGCTGGCTCCTCGACGGCGCCGCGCCACCCGTCCTCGGTGGGGCCCAGGCCGACCTGGTGATCCTCAGGGCCGCCACCGCCGACGGCTCCGTCTGGCTCGCCGTCGACGCCGAGGGGCTCGCCGTCCGGGCCCACGAGAGCGCCGACCCGACCCGGCCCACCGGCGAGATCACCGCCCGCGCCACCCACGTCCCCGCCGCCCGCGAACTCGCCCTCGACACCGGCCTCGTACGGGACGTCGCCGCCGTCCTCCTCGCCGCCGACGCCTGCGGGACCGCCGACCGCGCCGTCGAGACCGCCGCCGAACACGCCCGTACCCGCGAACAGTTCGGGCGGCCCATCGGACAGTTCCAGGGCGTCAAACACCTCTGCGCCGACATGCTCGTCCGGCTCGAACAGGCCCGCGCCCTCACCTGGGACGCCGCCCGCGCCGGCCACGACGAGGCCCGCTCCCTCACCGCCGCCCTCGCCGCCGCCACCGCCCTCGACGCCGCGTACACCTGCGCCAAGGACTGCATCCAGATCCTCGGCGGCATCGGCTTCACCTGGGAGCACGACGCCCACCTGCTGCTCCGCCGCGCCGTCGTCGCCCGCCAGCTCCTCGGCACCGGCGACCACCACCGCCTCGCCGCCCTGCGGCACGCCGCCGACGGCGTCCGGCGCGGCCTCCGCCTCGACCTGCCGCCCGAGGCGGACACGTACCGGACGCAGGCCCGCGAAGCCGTCGCCCCCGCCGTCGGCCTCGACCCGGCCGCCGCCCGGCGCGCCCTCGCCCCCACCGGCTACGCCGCCCCGCACCTCCCGGAGCCGTACGGACTCGGCGCGGGTCCTCTCCAGCAGCTGGCCGTGCAGAGGGAGTTGGACGACGCCGGGATCTCCCTTCCCGGGCTCGGCATCGGCGCCTGGGTCGTCCCCTCGCTCCTCGCCCACGGCTCCGCCGCGCAGCAGGAGGCGCACCTCGGGCCGACCCTGCGCGGCGAGCGGCTCTGGTGCCAGCTCTTCTCCGAGCCCGGCGCCGGCTCCGACCTCGCCTCCCTCCGCACCCGCGCCGAGCGGATGGAGGACGGCCGGTGGCGGATCAACGGCCAGAAGGTGTGGACGAGCGCCGCCCAGTGGGCCCACCACGGCATCCTGCTCGCCCGCACCGACCCCACCGTCCCCAAGCACAAGGGGCTGACCTACTTCCTCGTCGACATGCGGCACACCCCCGGCATCGACATCCGGCCGCTCAAGGAGATCACCGGCGACTCCCTCTTCAACGAGGTCTGGTTCGACGACGCGATCCTGCCCGCCGACGCCGTCGTCGGCGAGGTGAACGACGGCTGGCGGGTCGCCCGCAACACCCTCGGCAACGAACGCGTCCACATGGCCGACCAGGTCGCCTTCGACACCGGCCTCGAAGCCCTCATCGAGCGGGCCGGGCGGGAGGACGGTCCCGTGCGCGTACGGGTCGGGGCCCTCCTCGCCGAGGCGCACGCCCTCGCGTGCATCGGCCTGCGCACCACCCTCCTCCAGGTGTCCGGCCTCGAACCGGGCGCGGGCGCCAGCGTCCGCAAGCTCGTCCAGACCCTCCACCAGCAGAAACTCGCCGAACTCACCCTCGAACTCCTGGGCCCCGAAGGCGCCTTGCGCGAGGGTCCCGGCGAGCGGGCGCTGCACGGAATGCTCATGTCGCGCTGCCTCACCATCGCGGGCGGCACCACCCAGGTACAGCTCAATGTCGTCGCCGAGCGCCTGCTCGGCCTACCGAGGGACTGAGGGGGAACAGCTCATGGGGAAGGCGTACGTCGTCGGCGTCGGGATGACGAGGTTCGAGAAGCCGGAGACCCGGGACTGGCAGTACTGGGACATGGCGAAGGAGGCGGGCACCGCCGCCCTCGCCGACGCCGGCGTCCCGTACGAGAGCGTGGAACAGGCGGCCGTCGGCTACTGCTTCCAGGCCTCCACCGCCGGCCAGCGGGCCGTGTACGAACTGGGGCTCACCGGCATCCCCGTCTACAACCTCAACAACAACTGCGCGACCGGCTCCACCGCCCTCATGACCGCCCGGCAGTTCGTCGAGGGCGGCATCGCCGACTGCGTCCTCGCCCTCGGCTTCGAGAAGATGTCCCGGGGCTCGCTGGGCGGGGGCGGCTCGGCGGGAGCCGAAGACTTCAAGACGTCGCCCGTCGCCCGGCACTACGGCATCATGGCCGCCGCCCACGGCTTCGAGATGTCCCCGCCCACCGCGCAGATCTTCGGCAACGCCGCCCGGGAGCACATGGAGCGGTACGGGACGACCGAGGTGCAGCTCGCGGCCGTCGGCGCCAAGAACCACCAGCACTCGGCGAACAACCCGAACGCGCAGTTCCAGGACGTCTACACGGTCGACGAGATCCTCGCCGCCAGGACCGTCCACCGGCCGCTCACCAAGCTCCAGTGCTCGCCCACCTCCGACGGCGCGGCGGCGGCCGTCGTCGTCTCCGAGCGGTTCGTCGAGGAACACGGGCTGCGCGGAAGGGCCGTGGAGATCGCCGCCCAGGCGATGACCACCGACACCGGGGAGTCCTTCGCCTCGGGCTCCTGCATCGACGCCGTCGGCCGCCCCATGTCCCGGGCCGCCGCCCGCCAGGTGTACGAGCGCTCCGGGATCGGCATCGAGGACGTGGACGTCATCGAGCTCCACGACTGCTTCTCCATCAACGAGCTCCTCACCTACGAGGCGCTCGGCATGTGCGAGGAGGGCGCCTCCGGCAAACTCGTCGAGTCCGGCGCCACCACGTACGGCGGGCGCTGGGTCGTGAACCCCTCCGGCGGGCTCATCTCCAAGGGCCACCCGCTGGGCGCGACCGGCCTCGCGCAGGCGACGGAGCTGGTCTGGCAACTGCGCGGCGAGGCGGGGCCGCGGCAGGTCACGGGCGCGCGGGTCGGGCTCGCGCACAACATCGGCCTGGGCGGCGCGGCGGTGGTGACACTCCTGCGGAAGGCGTAGGTCCGCTCCCGGGGCCGAGACGTACGGAGGCGCCGGAGGGCGTAGGGCGAAATGCCCATGTACGGGGCTGAGGTGGTCTGCGACCATGACATGCATGCCGCAGACCGACTCCGCCACGGAAACCCCCTCCCGTACGCCCTCGATACGCACCCCCCGCCCGTGGCTGGTCGTCCTGACCGCCTGCGCCGCCCAGTTCCTCGTCGTCCTCGACGTCTCCGTCGTGAACGTCGCTCTGCCGTCCATGCGGGCCGACCTCGGGCTCTCAGAGTTCGGGCTGCAGTGGGTCCTCAGCGCGTACTCGATCGCCTTCGCCGGCTTCATGCTGCTCGGCGGCCGGGCCGCCGACCTCTACGGGCGGAAGGCGATGTTCCTGCTCGGGCTCGGGCTCTTCACCGCCGCGTCCGTCGTCGGCGGCCTCGCGCCGGAGGGCGCGTACCTCATCGGCGCCCGCGCGGTACAGGGCCTCGGCGCCGCCTTCCTGTCGCCCGCCACGCTGACCCTGGTCACCGGCGCCGTCGCGGCCGGGCCCGCCCGCACCCGGGCCATCGGCACCTGGACGGCGGTCGGCGCGGCCGGCGGCGCCGCGGGCGGCTTCGTCGGCGGCCTCCTCGTCGACCTGCTCTCCTGGCGCTGGGTCCTCCTGATCAACGTCCCCATCGGCGTCCTCGTCCTCGCCGCCGCGCTGCTCTGGCTCCGCGAGGGCCCCACCGGCACCGGCCGCCGTCTCGACCTGCCCGGCGCCGTCCTCGTCACCGGCGGCCTCGCCACCCTCGCGTACGGCATCGTCCAGACCGAGGAGGCAGGCTGGTCCGACCCGGCCACCGTCCTGACGCTGCTCGGCGGGCTCGCCCTCCTCGGCGCCTTCGTCGCCGTCGAGGCGCGCACGGCGGCCCCGCTGATGCCGCTGAAGATCTTCCGCAACCGGGCCGTGTCGGCGGCCAACGTGGCGATACTGCTGTGCGGTTCGAGCTCCTTCGGCATGTGGTTCTTCATGACGGTGTACGCGCAGAACGTCCTCGGCTACACCCCGCTCCAGGCGGGCCTCGCCCTCGTCCCCAGCTCCCTCAGCGTCATCCTGGGCTCCAAGCTGGCCCCGCGCCTCATGCCGGCCCTCGGCGCCCGGAACGTCGCCGTGGCCGGCGCGCTCATCGGGGCGGCGGGCTTCGCCTGGCAGTCGACGCTGACCGCCGACGGCACCTTCCTCGGGACGATCCTCGGCCCCGGCGTCCTCATGATGGTCGGCCTCGGCCTGGCCACCACCCCGCTGGCCACGCTCGCCACCTCCCACGCCGGACCGGGCGACGCGGGCCTGGTCTCCGGCCTCGTCAACACCTCCCGCACGATGGGCGGCGCCCTCGGGCTCTCCGTCCTCTCCACGGTCGCCGCCGCCGCGGCGGCACCGCCCACGAGCGCCTACGTCCCCCTGGAGGGCTCCTCGTCACCCGCCGCCCAGGCGGCCCAGGCGTACCTGGCCTCCCAGGCCTACCTGGTCCCCGGCTACGCCATGGCCTTCCGCGTCTCGGCCGTGATCCTCGTGGCGGCGTCGGCCCTGATGCTCCTGTGGCTCCCGAAGCCGGTCCGGCGCGTGGGGTGACCAGGTCCGGGGCGACAATGCCCGGGTGATCTCGATCAAGAGCAAGTTCAGAACGGCCGTGACCGCGCTCGCCGTTGGCGCCGCCCTGACCGTCGCGCCGTCGGCGTCGGCGGAGCCGGTCCTCGCGGTGACCACCGGCGCCGTGTTCAACGACCCGAACAGCGCCGAAGCCGCCGCCAGGGGCCGGATCCTCTTCCACCTGGCGGACCTCGTCGACGGCGCCGAGGCGGGGTCGTCCATCCGGATATCCCTCTACCTGTTCCAGTCGGTGTACCTGGCGAACAAGCTGGGCGACGCCCACCAGCGGGGCGTCACCGTCCAGGTCGTCGTCGACGACGACAGCAGGTCCACGGGGCTCGACACCCTGAAGACCCGGCTCGCGGACCCGACGGGCGGCCCCGACTCCTGGGTCCGCGGCTGCAAGGAGCAGGAGGCCTGCCTGGCCCTGGACCCGGGCACCACGGAGACGGCCCCGAAGGGCACGTACGACAACGTCAACCACAACAAGTTCTTCCTGTTCTCCCGCACCAAGGGCAAGGGCGACACCTACGCCGACGACGTGGTGGTGCAGTCCTCCGGCAACCTCACCGGGCAGGACGTCGACGACTGGTGGAACGACGCGCTGACGGTCGCCGGCAACCCGGCCCTGTTCGACGCGTACACGCAGTACTTCACCGACCAGGCGGCCGCCGCCGTCGGACAGACACCGCAGGTCGCCGACTACGCGCACGACACCCAGGCGGGCAAGGCCAAGGTCTACTTCTTCCCCCGGGCGACCATCGACCCCGTCGTCAACATCCTCGCCACGGTGGCGCCGGTCGGCACCCCGGACTCCTGCGGCGGCAACTCCACCGGCTTCGGCACGACCGACGGCCGTACGAGGATCCGCATCGCCCAGGGCCACATCACCCGCACCGACGTCGCCAGGAAGCTGTGGGAGCTCGCCAACGCCGGCTGCCAGATCGAGATCGTCTACCGCTCGCTCGACAACTGGAGCGACACGACGGGCAAGCCGATGTCGGAGGTGGCGAACTGGCTGACCAGGCCGGTGACCGGCAAGGGCCGCATCACCCTCCACCAGCTCGACAACGACCGCCGGGGCGGCTCCGACTCCCACACCAAGTACCTGCTGATCGAGGGCACGTACTACGGCGGCGCGAACAAGAAGATCGTCTTCACCGGCAGCCACACGTACACGCAGACGGCCCTCAGGTACAACGACGAGACGCTGCTCAAGTACGAGGACGCGGCCGTCTTCGGCGCGTACGTACGGAACTTCGAGGACCAGCGCGCGGCGGCCCTCTCCGAGGGCCTCTAGGGCTACAGCCACCCCTGCTGACGTGCCGCCCGCACCGCCTCCATGCGGTTGCGGGTGGACGTCTTGCCGATGGCGGAGGACAGGTAGTTCCGGACGGTGGACTCGGACAGCCGGAGCCTGACCGCGATGTCCGCGATCGTCGCCCCGTCCACCGAGGCGGCCAGGGCCTCCCGCTCCCGGGCCGTCAGCGGGTTCGGGCCCGCGCCGAGGGCCGCGGCCGCGAGGGCCGGGTCGATGACCGTCTCGCCCCGGAGGGCCTTGCGGATCGCCTCGGCGAGCTCCTCCACCGGGCCGTCCTTCACCAGGAAGCCCACCGCGCCCGCCTCCATCGCCCGGCGGAGGTAGCCGGGGCGGCCGAAGGTCGTGAGGATGAGCACCCGGCAGTCCGGGGCCTCGTCCCGCAGGTCGGCGGCGGCGTCGAGACCGCTGCGCCCCGGCAGCTCGATGTCGAGAAGCGCCACGTCGGGCCGCGACAACAGCGCCGCGTCCACGATCTCGTCACCCCGCCCCACCTGGGCGACGACCTCGATGTCGTGCTCCATCCCGAGCAGCAGCGCCAGCGCCCCGCGCATCATGCCCTGGTCCTCGGCCAGCAGGACTCTGATCATCGCGTCCGGTCCCCCTCGTGGTCGTTCTCGGCGGCGTCGTCACTCATGGGCTCCGCCGGGAGCTCCGCGGCGACCCGGAAGCCGCCCTTGGGCGCCGGTCCCGACTCCAGGGTGCCGCCTGCCGCCGCGACGCGCTCGCGCAGACCGCGGAGACCGCTGCCCGGCGGGCCCTGCGCCGGGCCCCGGCCGTCGTCGGTGACCGTGAGGCGGACGCGGTCGGCCGTGCCGTCGAGGGCTATCACGCAGCGGTTCGCGCCGCTGTGCCGTACCGCGTTCGTCGCGGACTCCCGGACGACCCAGCCGAGGAGGGCCTCCGTCTGCGGCTCCAGGAGCGGGCCCGAGCGGCGTACGACCGGTTCGATGCCGGCGGAGGAGAGCGCGTCGCGCGCCCGGTCCAGCTCCGTGGCGAGGCCGCCCTCGCGGTAGCCCGTGACGGCCTCCCTGATCTCCGTGAGCGCCTGGCGGCCCACCGACTCGATGTCCGCGAGCTGGGAGAGGGCGCCGTGTCGTCGGTACGCAGCCGGGCGCGGTCGCCGCGGATCTCGACGGAGGCGACCCCGGGCAGCGTTCCGAGCCACTCCGTCGGGCCGCCCGCCAGGTCGAAGGCGACGAGGCTGCCGCCGGCCGCCCGCTTGAGCTCCTCGCCGGTGCCCTCGGCGAGGAGCCGGCCCGAGTCGAGGACGACGATCCGGTCGGCGTACGTGTCGGCCTCCTCCAGGTAGTGGGTGGAGAACAGGACGGTGTTGCCCCGGCCCGCGTAGCCGCGCATCGCGTCCCAGAACTCCTTGCGGGCCTCGATGTCGAGGGCGTTCGTCGGCTCGTCGAGGACGATCAGCTCCGGGTTCCCGGCGAGGGCGACGGCGAAGCGGACCCGCTGGACCTGGCCGCCGGAGAGCCGCTCGACCCGGCGGTCGGCGAGACCGGTCAGACCGGAGAGGGCCAGGGCCAGGGCCTCGGCCACCGGCATCGGCGCCGGGTACGTCCGGGCGACGAAGGCGACGAGCTCACGGACCGTGACCCGGGGGACCGGCCGGCCCTCCTGGAGCATCGCGCCCACCCGCCCCGCCGCGACGGCGCGGGCCGGCGCCCCGCCGAGGAGCCGGACCCGGCCGCTGTCGGGTGCGTCGAGGCCGAGGAGCAGGCCGATGGCCGTGGACTTTCCGGCGCCGTTCCGGCCGAGCAGGGCCACCGTCTCGCCGGGCGGGACCACGAGGTCGAGGCCGTCGACGGCGCAGACCGTTCCGTACGCCTTGGAGGCCGCCTCGAAGGCGACCGCGGGTTCGTTCGTCATACGGACGACGCTACGGAGCCGGGGCCCCGCGCGGCAGGCGTGGATGTTCGGACCTGGCCGTGACAAATGTCCCGGGAGCGCACGTGCTGACGCTTCGTCAGGTAAGGGTGCGGGGAGGGTTCCCAACTCCTCCCGCCTCGGCTATACATGGGGTCCACCGACCTAGAACGCGTTCTAGAACGGCCGCGTTCCGGGACGGTCCCGCACGGCCTCGGTGCGACCGACGGTGCGGACGGTCGCACCGAGGTCTTTCCCGCCACCTCGCCCACGAGGAGCAGCAGCCCGATGCCGATCGACCCCGCCAAGGCCGTCGCCGCCGAACCCCGCAGCGCCGAGATCTCCTGGGACCACAAGGACGTCCAGCTCTACCACCTGGGACTGGGAGCCGGCCTGCCCGCGACCGACCCCGACGAGCTCCGCTACACCCTGGAGTCCAGGCTCCACGTCCTCCCCAGCTTCGCCACCGTCGCGGGCGCCGGCATGGGTGTCGTCGGCGGGCTCTCCGCCCCCGGCATCGACATCGACCTCGCCGCCGTCCTGCACGGCGGGCAGTCGGTCACCCTCCACCGGCCCGTCCCCGTCAGCGGCCGGGCCGTCTCCACCTCCCGCGTCGCCGCCGTGTACGACAAGGGCAAGGCCGCCGTCCTCGTCCTGCGCTCCGAGGCCTCCGACGCCGACGGCCCGCTCTGGACGAACGACGCCCAGATCTTCGTACGCGGCGAGGGCGGCTGGGGCGGCGACCGCGGGCCCTCCGAGCGCCTCGCGCTCCCGGACCGGCAGCCCGACGCCACCGTCGAGCGGCCCATCCGCGAGGAACAGGCCCTGCTCTACCGGCTCTCCGGCGACTGGAACCCGCTCCACGCCGACCCCGAGTTCGCCAAGCTCGCCGGCTTCGACCGGCCGATCCTGCACGGCCTTTGCTCGTACGGCATGACCCTCAAGGCCGTCGTCGACACCCTGCTCGACGGGGACGTCACCCGGGTCCGCTCGTACCGCACCCGCTTCGCGGGGATCGTCTTCCCCGGCGAGACCCTGCGCGTCCGGATGTGGGCGGGCGAGGGCGGCGTCCAGGTGACGGTCACCGCCGTGGAGCGCGACGACGCCCCCGTACTCGCCGACACCGTCGTCGAACACTCCTGACACCTCGCCCCATTCCCGTACTCCCGAGGGGAGCCGCACCATGCGCGCAGCCGTACTGCACGAGATCGGCCAGGACAAACTCGAGGTCCTCGACGACGTCGAGGCGGTGGGCTTCGGGCCCGGCAAGGTGCGGATCCGTGTCCGGGCCACCGGCCTCTGCCACTCCGACGTCTCCGCGATGAGCGGTGTCCTCCCGCAGCCCGCCCCCTTCATCCCCGGTCACGAGGGCGCGGGCGAGATCCTCGACATCGGCGACGGCGTCACCGGCCTGACGCCGGGCCAGCGCGTCCTGCTCTGCTGGCTGCCGGCCTGCGGCACCTGTCCCGCCTGCAAGCGCGGCCAGACGCAGCTCTGCCTGGCCGGCTTCATGAACGCCGGCACGCCCAACTTCAAGCGCCCCGGCGGGGACGTCTTCGGCTTCGCCGGCACCGGCACCTTCACCGAGGAGGTCGTCGTCCCCGCGGGCTGCGCCGTCCCGATCCCCGACGACGTGCCCTTCGACATCGCCGCCCTCATCGGCTGCGGCGTCACCACGGGCCTCGGAGCCGCCATCAACACCGCGAAGGTGGAGGCCGGTTCGTCGGTCGCCGTCATCGGCTGCGGCGGCGTCGGCATCTCCGCGATCCAGGGCGCCAAGCTCCAGGGCGCCGCCCAGATCATCGCCGTCGACCCCGTCGCGTCCCGGCGCGAGGCCGCGCTGCGCTTCGGCGCGACGGAGGCCGTCGCCCCGGACGCGCTGGCCGACGCCAAGCAGCGGATCACCGGCGGCGAGGGCTTCGACTACGTCTTCGAGGTCGTCGGCAAGTCCGCCACCGCCCGCACCGCCTACGAGACGACCCGCCGCGGCGGCACCCTCTGCATCGTCGGCGCGGGCGCCCTCGACGACTTCCTCCAGCTCAACATGTTCGAGCTGTTCTTCGACGAGAAGAAGATCCTGCCCTCCATGTACGGCGGCGGGGACGTGCTCACCTCGTACGAGCGGACCATCGCGCTCTGGCGGGCCGGCCGCATCGACCTGGAGTCGCTCATCACCCACCGGGTGCCGCTGGCCGGGATCAACGAGGCACTGGAGCAGATGCGCACGGGCACGGCGCTCCGCACCTGCATCGAGATCTGAGATCCGACACCTGAGAGGACTTCTGCGAGATGTCACTCCCCCTTGAGGGCTTGAGCGCGATCGTCACCGGCGCCGGACGGGGCCTCGGCCGCGCCGAGGCGCTCGAACTGGCCCGGCTCGGCGCGGCCGTCGTCGTCAACGACTACGGACAGGCCGGCCGCGACGGCTCGGGCGAGGCCTCCGCCACGCCCGCCGAGGAGGTCGTCGCGGAGATCCGCGCGGCGGGCGGCCGGGCGGTCGCGCACCTCGGCGACGTCGCCGACTTCGAGACGGCGCGGGGCCTGATCGACCTGGCGGTGTCCGAGTTCGGGAAGCTCGACGTCCTGGTCAACAACGCGGGCATCCTGCGCGACCGGATGGTCTTCTCGATGAGCGAGGACGAGTGGGACTCGGTCGTACGGGTCCACCTCAAGGGCCACTTCAACACCACCCACTTCGCGGCGGTGCACTGGCGTGGCCGGTCCAAGGCGGGGGAGACCGGCGTCTACGGCCGGATCGTCAACACCTCCTCCGAGGCCTTCCTCGCCGGCTCGGCCGGCCAGCCCAACTACGCGGCGGCCAAGGGCGGCATCGTGGGCCTCACGACCTCGTCGGCGCTCGCGCTCGCCCGGTACGGGGTCACGGCCAACGCCATCTGCCCGCGGGCCAGGACCCGTATGACGGAGGACGTCTTCGCGGGCTTCGCCGAGCCGGCGACCGAGGGGGACCTCGATCCGCTGTCCCCCGAGCACGTGGCACCGCTCGTCGGCTACCTCGCCTCCCCGGCGGCGGCCGGGGTCAACGGCCAACTGCTCGTCGTGCACGGCGGGATGGTCGCGGTCGTCGACCGGCCCAGGGTGTCGGCGAAGTTCGACACGGCCAAGGAGGCCTTCACGTACGAGGAACTGGACTCCGTGCTGACCCCGCACTACGCGGCCCGCCCGGCGGGCGAGACCTTCGCCGCGGCGGAGGTGCTGGCCCTGAAGAAGGGCTGACCCGACCGGGGGAGACGGTGGGGAACGGTGAAGGGCCCCGGGGAGACCCGGAGCCCTTCACCTTCACCGTGCTGAACCGCCTGCTGAACCGCCTGCTGGACTGCTCGGTCACTGCCCGTCGGACGGACGGCGGTGGCGCCCGTGCGGCGAGGACGAGGAGTCCTCCGCCGGCGACGCCTCACCGCGGTGCCTTCCGGAGCCGTTCGGTTCCTTACCCTCCGTGCTTGCTTCCGACATGGTGCAACTCACCCCGTACGAATCGGTCTTTCGGTCTTGCTGTGCAGCCCGTGAGTTTAACGAGGCGAACTCCGTCATGTCCCGTCGTACGCGTCGCGGGCCCGGTCGATCGCCTCGACGTGCCGCTCGGCCCAGCCGGCGAGGCCGACCAGCGAGTCGTACAGCTCCCGCGCCATCGGCGTCGCCACGTACTCGACCTTCGGCGGCACCGTCGGGAAGACGGTGCGGGTGAGCAGCCCGTCGCGCTCCAGGTTGCGCAGGGTGAGCGTCAGCATGCGGCGGCTGATGCCCGGGACCTGCCGCTCCAACTCGGTGAAACGGGCCGGGCCCTGCGTCGTGACCAGCAGGACGGCGATGGTCCACTTCCCGCTGACCCTGCCGAGGACGTCGAGCACCGAACAGGCGGCCCGCGCGGCAGGAGATTCGCACTCCTTCACGGCGCTGACCTGGACGGTCACATCGGTGTTCCCCTGAGACATGAATGTGCCTCCTTCCGCCTCGGATCATCGTCCCGGACCATGATCCCTGTCACCGGAACGGAACGGACCAGGGGGAGTCACCATGGCGGACAGGATTCGTGTAGGAGTGGTCGGGGCGCACGCCGAGCGTGGTTGGGGGCGCGCCATCCACCTGCCGGCCCTCGCGGCCTCGCGGGACGACTACGAGATCACCGCGGTCGCCGGGACGAGTGCGGAGTCGGCCCGCGCGGCGGCCGGGGTGTGGGGAGCCCGGCACGCCTTCGACGACGCCCGCGAGCTGATGGCGCACCCCGAGGTCGACCTGGTCACCGTCGCCGTACAACTCCCGCAGCGGGACGGCCTGGTGGACGCGGCGATCGCGGCAGGAAAGCACGTGTACAGCGAGTGGCCGCTGGCCCTCGACGCGGAGACCGCCGAGCGGTTCCGTACGAGCGCGGCGGCGGCCGGCGTCCAGGCCGCGGTCGGGCTCCAGTCCCGCCACCACCCGGCGGTCCGCCATCTACGCGACCTGCTCGCCGAGGGCGCGGTCGGCGAGGTGCTCTCCACCTCGCTCACCTACTCGCTCGCGGCGCCCGAGGTCTGGTCGCAGCGGTACACGGCGCTGTTCGACGAGACGAAGGGCGTCAACCACGTGGCCGTCGTCGGCGGTCACTCCCTCGACATGTACCGGTCGATCGTGGGCGACTTCGCCGAGCTGTCTGCGACCCTGACGACCCGGATCCGCACGGTCACCCTCCAGGAGACCGGCGAGGACATCGAGGTGACCTCGCCGGACCAGATCGTGGTGGCCGGCCTCCTGGAGTCGGGGGCCGCGGCCTCCGCGCACTTCATGACGGGCGGCCCGCGCGGCGACGGCTTCCGTGTCGAGGTGCACGGGCGGACCGGCCGGCTCGTGCTGCGCTCCACCGACGACTCGCTGGTCGGCCCCGAGTTCGTCCTCACACGCGCGACGGCGAACGGCGGTCCCGTCGAGACGCTCACGCTGCCCGCGCGCCACCTCTCCGACGCCGCCGGTCCGGCCCTCGCGCCGGGGCCGGTGAGCAACGTGCGGCAGGTGTACGCGGACCTCGCGCGGGCGATCCGTACGGGCGAGTCCTTCGCGCCCGACTTCGGCACGGCGGTCCGCACGCACCGGCTGCTCGACGCGATCAAGCGGTCCGCCGAGACGGGCGCGCGGCAGCGGCTGGGCTGACCGCCGGTCCGGGCACGGGCTCGGCCTCGTCCGGGCAAGGGCTCGACTCCGTCCCTGCAAGTGCTCGACCTCGCCCGGGCAAGGGCTCGGCCCGGTTCGGGCAAGGGCTCGACCCCGTTCGGGTACGCGCTCGACCCCGTTCGGGTACGCGCTCGACCCGCTCCGGGCGAGGGCTCGGCCCCGGCTCAGTCGGCGGGCTTGCGGTCGGCCAGTGGTGCCTGCTGCAGAGGCACCGGGCGGCACACCCGGGGCTCGTCGGCGACCACGACCACCGGGACCGGTTCCGGCTCGGGCGGTGTCTCCAGGTCCGCGAGCCCGCACGGCGCCCCCGCCGTCGCGTACGGCAGCCGCAGGACGCCCTCGGTGGTCCACAGCCCCGCGCCGGCCAGCCAGCCCGCGGGCGCGGCCGACTGGGCCATCCGGCGGGACGAGGGCTCCCAGGTCCCCACCCAGCTCCCGCCCGCCGCGTCGATCCGCAGCGCCACCGAGCAGCTCTCCGGCATCAGCACCTGCCCGGGCTGCACCGCGAACGGCGTCACGGTCGCGTCCTCGAGCCGCAGGCACTCCGGGAACCGCACCGGCAGCAGGCTGCCGAGCACGCCCCAGCCGAGCCGCTCGCGCCCCGGCGACGGCGCGTCGGAGCCGATGAGGAGCAGCCCGCTGTCCGGGTCGGCGAGGAGCAGCCGGTCGTCGCTCTCCTCGGTGATCTGGAGCAGCGGTGTCACCTCGCCGCCCCGCTCCAGGTCGACGGCGACGGCCTTCACGGGCCCGTCGTCGAGCCGCCGGTCGAGCGCGAGCATCCGGCCCGTGCGGTCGAGCCACACGCCGCCCGCGCAGCGGCCCTTGACCTCGGCGACCTGCTCGGGGCCGAAGGCGCCCCCGGCGACGAGCCACAGCGTCGTCGTGTCGGGGCCGACGCACATCGCGTACGCGCAGATGCCGTCCGGCGAGGGCGGCAGCAGGACGAGCCGCTCGGAGCCCGGCGCCTCCACCGCCCCGAGCTGGAGCTCGCCGGTGGCGGGGCCTGTGGGGTAGAGCAGCGAGAACGTGTTCCGCCGCCCGTCCACGCGGCGGGCGACGAGCACCCGGCCGTCCGCCAGGGGCAGCAGCCGGGTGTGCGGCTCCTCCGGCTGGCCGAGGGGGAGCGGGACGGCGTACGGCTCGGGGCCGTCGAGCGTCCACCGCTCCACGTACAGGGCGTCACCGGCGCCCGCGAGCCTGGCCGCGTACGCGCCGTTGGCCGTGATCGTGAAGCCGGCCGATCCCGGCGACCCGGTGGGGTCCTTGTCGCGGTCGTCGTCCTCGGCCGCGGTCTCGATGGCACACGCTGTCATCGACTCGTCACCTCCGGCCACGAAGCTAGTTTTCGCACTTCCTGCCGAACAACACGAGCAGGGTCACTTCACACATAAGGGTGATCGTGCGGCGGTTCGGCGGATGGGGAGGGGGCGGCTGTGCTGGAGTGACCGGTGATGAGTAAGGTAAGGCGAGCCTAAGCGGAGCCTGTGGCTCCGGCCGGTCGCGCCCGTACCCCTGTTTCCCCGTCACCCGTACGCAGGAGCCTTCTCATGTCCTTCCGCCGTCGTGGCACCGCCGCCGTCGTCGCCCTCGCCGCCGCGCTCTCCCTCGCGGCCTGCGGAGGAGGGGACGGAGGGTCCGACGCCGCCTCCACGAAGGAGGACGCGACCAAGAAGAAGGACGTCGCCACCGGCGGCAAGGACTTCGGCGACGCCGCCGCCAAGACCGCGGCCATGGGCACCGACGCGAAGCCGGGCCAGTTCCCGCGCACGCTCACCCACGCCCTCGGCACGACCGAGCTGAAGGCCGCGCCCAAGCGGGTCGTCGTCCTCGACGTCGGCGAGCTCGACAACGTCGTCTCCCTCGGCGTCCAGCCCGTCGGTTACGCCCCCTCCGAGGGCGACGACGGCATCCCCGGCTACCTCAAGAAGGACGCCGGCACCCCGAAGTCCGTCGGCACCATCAACAACCTCAACCTGGAGGCCATCGCCAACCTCCAGCCCGACCTCATCCTCGGCAGCCAGCTCCGCGCCGCCGACAAGTACGACGAGCTGTCGAAGATCGCGCCGACCGTCTTCTCCATCCGCCCGGGCTTCACCTGGAAGGAGAACTACCTCCTCAACGCCGCCGCGCTGGACAGGTCGGCCGAGGCGAAGACGAAGCTCGCCGCGTACGAGACGAAGGCGAAGCAGCTGGGGACGGACCTCGGTCCGAACAAGCCGACCGTCTCGATGGTCCGCTACCTGCCTGGCAAGATCCGCCTCTACGCCAAGGCCTCCTTCATCGGCACGATCCTGGAGGACACCGGTCTGCCCCGGCCCGAGAACCAGCAGATCGACGAGCTCGCGGCCGAGATCAGCCCGGAGAAGATCGACGAGGCGGACGCCGACTGGATCTTCACCGGCGTCTACGGCGACGCCAAGGCGACCAAGAAGGACGCCGCCCAGGCCAACCCGCTCTGGAAGAACCTCAAGGCCGTCAAGGCCGGCCAGGCCAAGGACGTCCCGGACGAGACCTGGTACCTCGGCCTCGGCGTGACCGCGGCGAACAGCGTCCTCGACGACCTGCGCGCGGACCTCGTGAAGTAGTAGCCCCGGAACCCCCGGCCGCGGGGTTATCCACAGGCCAGAACGGTAGGGCACGTGGGGAAGGTAGCCTTTCCCCCGTGCCCCGTCTGTCTGAAGTCATCGCCGCGCTCGACGCCCTCTGGCCGCCAGAGCGAGCCGAGTCGTGGGACGCCGTCGGCACCGTCTGCGGCGACCCCGACGCCGAGGTCACCCGCGTCCTCTTCGCCGTCGACCCCGTCCAGGAGATCGCCGACGAGGCCGTCGCCCTCGGCGCCGACCTGCTCGTCACCCACCACCCGCTCTATCTGCGCGGTACGACGACGGTCTCGGCCGGCCACTTCAAGGGCCGCGTCGTGCACGACCTCATCAAGCACGACGTCGCCCTCCATGTCGCGCACACCAACGCCGACACCGCCGACCCCGGCGTCTCCGACGCCCTCGCCGGCGCGCTCGACCTCCGCGTCACCGGGCCCCTCGTGGCCGAGAACAACCTCGGCCGGATCTGCGAGCTCGACCACCCCGAGACCCTCGCCGAGTTCGCCGCCCGCGCCGCGAAGCGGCTGCCCGCCACCGCGCAGGGCATCCGGGTCGCCGGCGACCCCGGCATGACCGTCCGCCGCGTCGCCGTCAGCGGCGGCTCGGGCGACAGCCTCTTCGACGCCGTACGGGCCGCGGGCGTGGACGCCTTCCTCACCGCCGACCTGCGCCACCACCCGGTCTCCGAGGCCACCCAGCAGTCCCTGCTGGGCCTGGTCGACGCCGCCCACTGGGCCACCGAATGGCCCTGGTGCGAGCAGGCCGCCGCCCAGCTCGACGAGATTTCCGACCGCCATGGCTGGGGCCTCCGCGTCCACGTCTCGAAGACGGTCACCGACCCCTGGTCCTCCCACCACACCTCCCCTGGAGCCCCCAACTGAACGCCGCGCCCGCCGACCAGATCCGCCTCCTCGACGTCCAGTCGCTGGACGTCCGACTCCAGCAGCTCGCCCACAAGCGCAAGTCGCTGCCCGAGCACGCCGAGATCGAGTCGCTGAACAAGGACCTCACGCAGCTGCGCGACCTGCTCGTCGCCGCGCAGACCGAGGAGAGCGACTGCGGCCGTGAGCAGACCAAGGCCGAGCAGGACGTCGACCAGGTCCGCCAGCGCGCCCAGCGCGACCAGCAGCGCCTCGACTCCGGCGCCGCCTCCCCGCGCGACCTGGAGAACCTCCAGCGCGAGCTCGTCTCCCTCGCCAAGCGCCAGGGCGACCTGGAGGAGATCGTCCTGGAGGTCATGGAGCGCCGCGAGTCCGCCCAGGAGCGCGTCTCCGAGCTGACCGAGCGGGTCTCCGCCGTCCAGAGCAAGACCGACGACGCCATCGCCCGGCGCGACGCCGCCCAGGGCCAGCTGGACGCCGAGGCCGCCTCCGTCACCAAGGAGCGCGAGCTCGTCGCGGGCTCCGTCCCGGCCGACCTGCTCAAGCTGTACGAGAAGCTGCGCGAGCAGCAGGGCGGCGTGGGCGCGGCGCGCCTCTACCAGCGCAAGTGCGAGGGCTGCCACATCGAGCTCAACATCACCGAGCTGAACGACGTCAGGGCCGCCGCCCGCGACGCCGTCGTCCGGTGCGAGAACTGCCGCCGGATCCTGGTCCGCACCTCGGAGTCCGGTCTGTAATGACGCCTGCTCGTGAGGTGATCGTCGAGGCGGACGGGGGCTCCCGGGGCAACCCGGGGCCCGCCGGTTACGGGGCCGTGGTCCTGGACCCGGTGACGGGCGAGACGCTCGCGGAGGCGGCCGAGTACATCGGCGTGGCGACGAACAACGTCGCCGAGTACAAGGGCCTGGTGGCGGGGCTCACGGCGGCCCGGGCGCTCTTCCCGGACGCCACCGTCCACGTCCGCATGGACTCCAAGCTGGTCGTCGAGCAGATGTCCGGCCGCTGGAAGATCAAGCACCCGGACATGAAGCCGCTGGCGGCCCAGGCGGGGCGGATCTTCCCGGCCGGCCAGGTCCGCTACGAGTGGATCCCGCGCGAGCTGAACAAGCACGCGGACCGGCTCGCGAACGAGGCGATGGACGCGGGCAAGCAGGGCCGCCAGTGGGAGCCGTCCGCCTCGACGGCCGCCCTGGGCGCGGCCGGTGCCGCGGTCCTGGCGCCGTCGGGCCCTCCCGGCGACGCGACGGCGGGCGCGGCCCGCGCGCGGGCCGCGCTTGCGGGGACCTCAGGGACCGGGGCCTCCGGGACCTCCGGGTCCGGGACCTCGCAGCAGCCCGAGGACGGGCTGTTCACCCCCGACGAGGCCGTCGCGGCCCAGGCCCGCGCCTCCCTCGCCTCGGCGGCACGGACCGAGGCGATCACCCACGAGGCCATCACTCACGAGGGTGCCGCCCACGGGCAGGCCGCCCACGAGGCGACCACCCACGAGGAGACCACCCACGAGGAGACGGTCTCCGCCGCTCCCCTCCAGGGCTGGTCCGGCGGGCCCGACATGAGCGCGCCGGCGACGTTCGTGCTGCTGCGCCACGGCGAGACCGCGCTCACGCCCGAGAAGCGGTTCTCGGGGAGCGGGGGCACCGACCCCGAGCTGTCGGCGGCCGGACTGCGCCAGGCCGAGGCCGTCGCCGAGGCGCTCGCGGCGCGCGGCACCGTCCAGGAGATCGTCACCTCGCCCCTGACCCGCTGCCGCCAGACCGCCGCCGCCGTCGCCGCCCGCCTCGGGCTCGACGTGCGGGTCGAGCGCGGGCTGCGCGAGACGGACTTCGGGGCTTGGGAGGGTCTGACCTTCGGCGAGGTCCGCGCGAAGTACCCGGAAGACCTCGACGCCTGGCTGGCCTCCCCGAAGGCCGCGCCGACCGGCGGCGGCGAGAGCTTCGCGGCCGTCGCCCGGCGCGTCGCGGCGACCCGTGACCGGCTGACCGCCGACCACGCGGGCCGTACCGTCCTCCTCGTCACCCACGTCACCCCGATCAAGACCCTGGTCCGGCTCGCGCTCGGCGCCCCGCCGGAGTCGCTGTTCCGTATGGAGCTGTCGGCGGCCTCGATCTCGGCGGTGGCCTACTACGCCGACGGCAACGCGTCCGTACGGCTCCTCAACGACACCTCGCACCTGCGCTGAGTCACGGCGGGCCGCGCCGTATAGGGCTGGACGCCCCACCCGGGGCGTACCAACATCACCGTTCATGACGTGGACCTTCACCGAGGACGCCGCCGCCTTCCGGGCCGCCGCCGCCGACCTGCTGGCCGCCGAGGCGGCCCGTAACACCGCCGTGCTCACCCTCATGGACTCCGCGGACCGGCTCGGCTGGTGGGCCGAGCCGGACGGCCGGGTCACCGGGGTGGTCGCGGTGTCCCCGCCGGGCGAACCGTCCTTCGGGGCCGTGACCGTGGAGGCGGCGCGCGCCCTCGCGCTCCCGGCGGGGGAGGAGCCGACGGTCGTACGGGGCGAGGCGGCGGCCGTCGAGGCCTTCGCGGAGGCGTTCTCCGAGGCCACCGGCCGCCCCTGGACGACCACCGTCCGGATGCGGCTCTTCCGGCTCGGCGAACTGGTCCCGCCGGACCCGGCCCCGGTCGGCCGCGCCCGGGTCGCCGCCGAGGCGGACATTCCGTTCGTCGCCGCCTGGGCGCGGGAGTTCGCCCGGGACATCGGGGAGGACGTCACGGACAAGGACTTCACCGGGCACGTCACGGAACGGATCACCGACGGCCGCCTCGTTCTCTGGGAGACACCTGACGGCCGCCCCGTGTCGATGGCGTCCGTCTCGCGCATGATCGAGGGCCAGGCCCGCGTCCACCTCGTCTACACCCCGCCCGCCGAGCGCGGACGCGGTTACGCGGCCGGCGCCACCGAGGCGGTCAGCCGCGCCGCCCGCGACGGCGGCGCCGCCCAGGTCCTCCTCTTCACCGACCTCGCCAACCCCACCAGCAACGCCCTCTACCAGCGGCTCGGCTACCGCCCGGTGACCGATCACCTGGGAGTCGCGTTCACCGGCCCCGACCGCTGACCGGAGCCCGCAGCGCCGCCGCCCCGCGTGCCAGCGCCTCGACGCGGGGCCAGTCGCGGGCCGCGAGGGCGTCGGGCGGCAGCATCCACGTACCGCCGACGCAGCCGACGTTCGGGAGGGACAGGTAGACGGGGGCGGAGGTGAGGGAGACGCCGCCCGTCGGGCAGAAGCGGGCCTGCGGGAGCGGGCCCGCGAGGGACTTCAGGTACGGGACGCCGCCAGCCGCCTCCGCCGGGAAGAACTTCATGTCCCCCACCCCGCGTTCGAGCAGCGCCACGACCTCCGAGGCCGTCGCGACGCCCGGCAGGAAGGGCACGCCCGACTCCCGCAGCGCGCCCAGGAGCCGCTCGGTCCACCCCGGACTCACCAGGAACCGGGCCCCCGCGCCGACCGCGTCCGCGACCCCGGCGGCGGAGACGACCGTGCCCGCGCCGACGACCGCCTCCGGCACCTCGGCCGCGATCGCCCGGACGGCGTCGAGCGCGGCGGGGGTGCGGAGGGTGACCTCGATCAGCGGTAGCCCGCCGGCGACCAGGGCGCGGGCCAGCGGGACGGCGTCGGCGGCGTCCTCGATCACGACCACAGGGACGACAGGGGACTCCGGGGCAAGGTCGAACACGCTCGTCATGGGCCTTATCGTGCCCACGGCGAGCGTCTCACGCAACGAGTGTTGCGCAGGGTGCAATGGTCGGGGGTTAGTGGATCTCGTCCACCAGGACGTCGAGCGCGCCCGCCCTGCCGCCGTCCTCCACCACGTACCCCAGGTCCCGCAGCGCCACCGCCAGTTCCGCCGGCGACCCCGGCTCCGCGCCCGCCTCCAGGAGGCTCCGCACGATCCGGCCCTTCGTCGCCTTGTTGAAGTGACTGACGACCTTCCGGGTCGGCGCGTGCAGCACCCGCACCGTCGCCGTCCGTGCCGCCACCTCGCCCTTCGGCTTCCACGCCGACGCGTACGCCGACGAGCGCAGATCCAGGACGAGACCGTCCCCGGCCGCCTCCGGCAGCACGGACGCCATCGCGCCCCGCCAGTGCGTGCCCAGCGCACCGAGCCCCGGCAGCTTGACCCCCATCGAGCAGCGGTACGAGGGAATCCGGTCCGTCACCCGCACCGCGCCCCACAGGCCCGAGAAGACGAGCAGGGACCGCCCCGCCCGCTTCCGGACGGCCGCGTCCAGGGTCGCCAGACCCAGCGCGTCGTACAGGACACCCGTGTAGATCTCGCCCGCCGGGCGCGCGCCCGCCGTCCGCAGCTCCACGTTCTTCGCGACCTCGCCGCGCAGCCCCTCGCTCAGCCCGAGGACCTCCCGCGCCTTCTCCTCGTCGGCCGCGCACAGCTCGACCAGCTCGTCCAGGACCGCCGCCCGCGCCTCCGCGAGCCCCGGCAGGGACAGCGACTCCGGCTTGAGCGGCGCCCCGCGCCCCGAGGAGGCCTTGCCTTCGGAGGGCGGCAACAGCACGAGCACGGTGGTTCTCCTTCGTCCGTACGGGGATGGGGGTGCGGCCCCGGCCACCAGCGTACGAGGTGCCGCACCCCGCCCCCGGCCATAGTCTCGGTCCATGCCACGCCGCCACATCCACGTGACCGGCGCAGCCGAGGCTCCGCTGCGGGCCGCCCTGCGCGCACTCCGTACCGAGCTCGCCGTCCCCGAGGCCTTCCCGCCAGCCGTCCTCGCCGAGGCCGAGGCCGCCGCGAAGGCGCCCCGGATCCCCGCGTACGACGCCACCGACCTGCCGTTCCTCACGATCGACCCGCCGACCTCCACCGACCTCGACCAGGCCATGCACCTGACCCGGCGGGCCGACGGCGGCTACCGCGTCCACTACGCCATCGCCGACGTCGCGGCCTTCGTCGCCCCCGGCTCCGCGCTCGACGCCGAGGCCCACCGGCGGGTCCTCACCCTCTACTTCCCCGACGCCAGGATCCCCCTACACCCCGCCGTCCTCTCCGAGGGCGCCGCCAGCCTCCTCCCCGGCGAGCCCCGCCCCGCGCTGCTCTGGCGGATCGACCTCGACGCCGAGGGGCGCAGGGTCGCCACCGACGTCCGCCGCGCCCTCGTCCGCAGCCGCGCCAAGCTCGACTACGCGGGCGTGCAGCGGCAGATCGACTCCGGCACGGCCGAGGAACCCCTCGCCCTCCTCCGCGAGATCGGACGGCTCCGCGAGGCCCTCGAAGCCGAGCGCGGCGGGATCTCCCTCAGCGTCCCCGAGCAGGAGATCGTCGAGAGCGACCACACGTACTCCCTCGCCTATCGGGCGCCGCTCCCCGCCGACGGCTGGAACGCCCAGATCTCCCTGCTCACCGGCATGGCCGCCGCCGACCTCATGACCGCCGCGGGCACCGGCATCCTCCGCACCCTGCCCACCGCCCCCGACGGCGCCGTCTCCCGGCTGCGCCGCTCCGCGCGCGCCCTCGGCGTCGACTGGCCGCACCACGTCTCGTACGCGGACGTCGTCCGCTCCGCCGACCCCACGAACCCGCGCCACGCCGCCTTCCTGCAGGAGTGCACCACCCTCCTGCGCGGCGCCGGATACACCGTCTTCACCGACGGCCACATCCCCACGCCGGCCGTGCACGCCGCCGTCGCCGACGAGTACACGCACTGCACCGCGCCGCTGCGTCGGCTCGTCGACCGGTACGCGGGCGAGCTGTGCGTGGCGGCGGTGGCGGGGAACGAACCGCCCGAGTGGGTACGGGCCGCGCTGCCCGCGCTCCCCGACGAGATGGCGGCCGGCTCGCGCCGCGCCAACACCGTCGAGCGCGAGAGCGTCGACATCGTCGAGGCGGCGCTCCTGAAGGAGCGGATCGGCGAGGTCTTCGAGGCGTACGTGATCGACGTGAAGGAGCGCGAACCGGCCGTCGGCACCGTCCACCTGGAGGACCCGGCGGTCGTCGCCCGGATCACGGGCGGCACCTCCGAGCTGCCCCTGGGGGAGTGGCTGCGGGTCAGGCTCGCGGCGGCGGACCCGGGCTCGGCAAAGGTGCTGTTCGCGCCCGCGTGAGGGCGCCGAGGAACTCACGGGGGTCGTCGGCGTGGATCCGGACGATCCGTACGGGCCGGGGCGCGCCGAGCAGCCGGGGCACGTCGACGGGCTCCGTCAGCTCGACGGTGACGGAGGTCCGCGAGCCGACGGCGAGGTTCAGCTCGCCGTCGGCCTTCTCGTGCGAGAACAGCGACTCGCGCCGGACGGAGGCGATCAGACCGAGCGGTACGGCCACGTCGACGTGCGCGGCCTGCCGAAGCCGCAGGACGTCACCGGTCAGCACGTGCGGCCGGGTCACGGAGGCCGCGTGCAGGCCAAGCACGAACAGCACGGTGTAGACGTCGAGGACGAGGACGACGGCGTGGACGGCGGGCCAGTCGGCGAGCAGGTAGGACATGCCGACCGTCTCGACCAGGCAGACGAACGCGAAGCCGTACATCAGGGCGGCCTGGTCGCGGGCGTGCGGGAAGACGCCGTCCACGCCGGCGACGCCGTGCGGCCGGCGCGCGACCCACCGCACCAGGCTCGTCATCAGCCGCAGCTCGTGCCCGACGAGCCGGAGCACCGACTCGGGTACGAGCTCCGCCACGGCCTCCCGGGCGGAGAGCCCGCGCCGCCGCAGCCGGAGGTAGAGGGCCCCCTCGGCCGCCACGAGCACCACGACCAGTGCCTCGGCGACGGCGAGGACGACCCCGGGTATCCGCACCCCGCCGACCAGACAGACGGCGAGGACGAGCTCGGCGGGCAGCGCGGTGTACGCGACGAGCCGCAGGACCCGGAGGAGCCCGGCCTCGACGCCACGGCGGCCGGTCACCGGTCCCCCTCCAGCCGCTCCCGCACCAAACGCAGCGCGAGGCGGACGGCGGCGGCCTGGGCCGGGGCGAGATCGTCGAAGAACACGTCCGCGAGGCCACCCGCGCCCTCGGCCGGCAGCTCCACGCCCGCCTCGTCCGGCAGACAGTCGGCGAGCACCCGGGCGGCCTCGGCCACCCGAGGGTCGTCTTGCTCCGCCCCGGCGAGGGCGTCGAGCCGCGCGTACACCTCGTGCGCGGACGCGGCGGTCCCGTGGAGCAGGCCGATCAGCCTGCCCCGCTCCTCCTCCGGGACGACGGTGTCGAGCAGGGCCAGGATCTCGCGGTCCTTCGCCGCCATGGGCGAGTCGGACACCGGACCGAGACCCGCGAGAAGCTCACCGAGCTCCGCCGACACAGGCCCCTCGGCGGGCAGCAGCCCGTCCCGCGCCCGGTCGAGCAGCGCGGCGAGCCGCTCCCGCCGCTCCCGGACGACCGCCTCCTGTCGGGCGAGATCCTCCTCCAGCTCCCGGAGCACCTCCACGAGCCCCCGCCCCTCGTCGTCCGCCAGCACCCCCCGCACCTCGTCGAGCCCGAGCCCCAGCTCTGTCAGCCGACGGATCCGCGCGAGCAGCACGGCGTCCCGGATCCCGTACTCCCGGTACCCGTTGGCCCGCCGCGGGGGCTCGGGCAGCAGCCCCGACTGGTGGTAGTGCCGCACGGCCCTCGGGGTGACCCCGACGAGCGCGGCGATCTCGCCGATACGCATGGCCCCCAGTAGAAACCCTGACGTCGCGGCAAGGTCAAGCGGTCGCTCCGGGGCACGCCCCCGATCATGTGCCACGATCGGGGGAACGACCCCGATCACAGGGACGGCGGGTGCCTCGATGTCCGACGATCACGACATGACTGCCATGCCGCACGAACCGCTTACGCAGGCGGACGTCCTGCTGGAGGGCTTCCTGGCTCTGGACACGCCGGAGGGCTTCCGCGCGGAGTTGATCGAGGGGGAGATCGTCGTGACACCGCCGCCGGACGGGGACCACGAGAAGTACATCAGCCGCGTCCTGCGCCAGGTAGTCAGGAAATCTCTGGTCGACATGGACGCCTCGGGGAACAAGGGCCTCAAGGCGTCCGGCGCCGCCGTGGAACGCCTCAGGAACCATGTCATCCCGGACCTCACGTTCGCCCCCGTCGACGCCGACCTGTTCGCGGGCGCCGATCCCTGGATGCCCTGCGACGGGGTCGCGATGGTCCTGGAGGTCACCTCCAGCCGCCCGAACGCCGACCGGGAGAGCAAGCGCCTCTGCTACGCCCGGGGCGGCATCCCGCTCTACCTGCTGGTCGACCGTGACACCTCCACGGTGACGCTCTTCACCGACCCGGACCGCGACGACTACCGAGAGCACCACGCCGTACCGTTCGGCAAGTCACTCCCGCTCCCCGCCCCCTTCGGCTTCGACCTGGAGACGGCCGAGTTCCTCTGAGGCCGGCCCTCTCCGAATCGGCGGGTAGCATGGTCGGCACGGCAGACGAGCCGGGCGGACGGCCGCGTGGAGATCCTCGGATCTCCCCGAGGAACGTCCGGGCTCCACAGAGCAGGGTGGTGGCTAACGGCCACCCGGGGTGACCCGCGGGACAGTGCCACAGAAAACAGACCGCCGGGGACCTCGGTCCTCGGTAAGGGTGAAACGGTGGTGTAAGAGACCACCAGCGCCTGAGGTGACTCAGGCGGCTAGGTAAACCCCACTCGGAGCAAGGTCAAGAAGGGACACCTCGGTGTCCCTGCGCGGACGTTCGAGGGCTGCTCGCCCGAGTTCGCGGGTAGACCGCAGGAGGCCGGCGGCAACGCCGGTCGTAGATGGATGGCCGTCGCCCCGACGACCGCGAGGTCCCGGGGCACAGAACCCGGCGTACAGCCCGACTCGTCTGTCGGCCGACCGGGGAAGGGCCTCCGACCGGGTTTCGACCCGGCCGGAGGCCCTTTCGGCTTTCCGGTGACGGAACCCACGCTCGCTGGATCCGGCCCCCGGGCCGCTTCAGAACTGCTCCAGTGGTGCGCTATCGCCCGGGGTGACCTTCTTCACGGCAGCAGTCGACGTTGTGAAGAAGGAGAGGGTTCCCACGATGGCCTCCATCGACGTACCGCCCACGGGTTCCGGGGTGACACACGGCCATCCGGGACGGACCGCCGCCGTCGCCGCGGTGGCCGTGTTCATGGTCTCCCTGGACAACCTGGTCGTGACGACCGCGCTTCCCGAGCTCCGGGACAGCCTGCACGCGAGCCTCAGCGCCCTGGAGTGGACGGTCAACTCCTTCACCCTGGTCTTCGCCGTGCTGCTGCTGTCCGCCGCGGTCGTCGCCGACCGCTTCGGACGCAAGCGGCTCTTCACCCTCGGCATCGCCGTCTTCACCGCCGGCTCGGTGATGTCCGCGCTCGCCCCCGGCATGGGGATGCTCATCGCCGGACGCGGTGTGCAGGGCATCGGCGCCGCGATCGTCCTGCCCCTCACGCTGACCCTGCTCTCGGCCGCGTACCCGCCGGAGAAGCGCGGAGCCGCGCTCGGCATCTGGGGCGCGGTCGGCGGACTCGCCGTCGCGCTCGGGCCCGTCGTCGGCGGCCTGGTCATCAACTACCTGTCCTGGCAGTGGATCTTCTGGATCAACGTGCCGATCGGCGTCGCCCTGCTCGCCCTCGCGCCCAGCTGGCTCGCCGAGAGCCACGGCGAGCGCAAGCCGCTCGACCTGGCCGGCACCGTCCTCGCCAGCGTCGGCATGCTCGGCCTCGTCTTCGGCCTCGTCGAGGGCAACGCGGCCGGCTGGACCAGCGCGCGGGTCCTCGGCAGCTTCGCCGTCGGCGTCCTCTCGTTCGTCGCCTTCCTCGTGTGGGAGAGCCGCGCCACGCACCCGATGATGCCGCTCTCCCTCTTCCGCAACCGCGGCTTCAACGCCATCAACGGCGTCTCGCTCCTCATGTACTTCGGCATGTTCGGCTCGATCTTCCTGGTCACCCAGTACGTGCAGACCGTGCAGGGCGCCTCGCCGCTCGGCGCCGGCGTCCGGCTGCTCGCCTGGACCGGCATGACGCTCATCGCCGCGCCCATCGGCGGTGTCCTCTCCGACAAGATCGGCGGCCGGCCGATCGTCATCGCCGGCATGGTCCTCCAGGCCGCGGGCCTCGCGCTCATCGCCGCCACCGTCACCGAGACCTCCGGGTTCCTGACGCTGCTCCCCGCCTTCGTGCTCAACGGCCTCGGCATGGGGCTCTACTTCGGGCCCGCCGCCAACCTGGCGCTCGGCGCCGTACGCCGCGAGGAGGAAGGCATCGCCTCCGGCGTCAACAACGCCATCAGGGAGCTCGGCGGCGTCTTCGGAGTGGCCGTCCTCGCCGCGGTCTTCGCCTCCCACGGCGGCTACACCGACGCGCACACCTTCGTCGACGGCATGGTCACCGCCCTGTGGATCGGCGCGGCCGCCGTCGCCGTCGCGGCCGTCTGGTCGCTGTGGCTCGACGGACGCGAGGACGAGCCCGCCTCCGCCGGCCAGGACGCGGCCTCCGGTGGTCAGGGCGGGAGCGAGAAGGCCTCCGGGTCGTCCGCCGAGCGTCCCGTCCAGGAGCCGGTGGGCGCGCGGGGCTGACCGACCGCCCCCGTACACAGCCCGAGCATCCCGTGGAGGGACCCAGTTGAGGTACGAACGCGACATCTTCGTCGCCGGGGTCGGCAGCAGCGTCCCGGCAACCCGCCGGGTGCGCGACGCCGTCGCCCAAGGACGGATCGACGAGCGCACCGCCCGGCAGATGCGGATGGACAGCGTCGCGGTGTCCGCGTCCGAACCCGGACCGGTGCTCGCCGCCACGGCCGGCCGGCAGGCCATGGCCCACGCCGGCCTCGGCCCCGCGGACATCGACCTGCTGCTGCACGCCACCGTGCACTACCAGGGCCACGACCTGTGGCCGCCCGCCTCGTACGTCCAGCGCGAGGTGCCGTGCGGCGAGGGCCCCGCCCTGGAAGTGCGGCAGATGTCCAACGGCGGCATGGCCGCGCTCGACCTCGCCGCCGGATACCTCCTCGGCGGCGACAGCAGGTCGGCCGCGCTGCTCACGGCCGGAGACCGGTTCTGCGAACCGGCCTTCGACCGGTGGCGCTCGGACCCGGGCACCCTCTACGGCGACGCCGGGGCCGCCCTCGTGCTCTCCCGGCGCGCCGGGTTCGCCCGGCTGCTCAGCCTCGCCACCGTCGCCGATCCCGAACTGGAGGGCATGCACCGGGGCGACGACCCGTTCGGCACGGCGCCGTTCGGCCGGCACCCCGTCGTCGACATGGAACGCCACAAGCGGGCCTACGTCGGCGGGGCGGGCATGTCGTTCACCGTCGCCCGCGTCGCCGCCGGACAGCGTGCCGCCCTCAAACGGGCGCTCGCGGAGGCCGACGTCACCCTCGACCGGATCGACCGGTTCGTCCTGCCGAACCTGGGGTGGCGCCGCCTCGACGCCGCCTTCTTCCAGCCCTTCGGCATCCCCGAGGAGCGCACCGTCTTCGACTGGGGCCGCACCGTGGGCCACCTCGGCGCCGCCGACCAGTTCGCGGCCCTCGCGCACCTCGCCGCCACGGGCGGACTCCGGCCCGGCGAGCACGTCCTGCTCGCCGGCGTCGGGGCCGGCTTCACCTGGTCCTGCGCCGTCGTCCGCGTCCTCGACACCCCGCCGGTCCCGCCGGCCGCCGTCCCTCCCGTGCCACCCGCCGTTCCCGCCGCCCCGCCCGCATCCACCTCCGTGGAAGGACAACAGAAGTGACCCGATCCGTACGCGTCGCACGAGGAGCCGCCGAGGCGCTCCGCAGCCGAGCGGGGGTGCGCCGGTGACCCGCAGAGTCGTCATCACCGGCATCGGGGCCGTCGCCCCGGGCGGCGTGGGCGTCAAGGCCTACTGGGAGCTGCTGACCTCCGGCCGCTCCGCCACCCGCACCATCACCCACTTCGACGCCTCGCCGTTCCGCTCGCGGCTCGCCGCCGAGGTCGACTTCGACCCGCGCGCCGCCGGGCTCAGCCCCCAGGAGATCCGCCGCCTCGACCGGGCCGCCCAGTTCGCCGTCGTCAGCGCCCGGGAGGCCCTCGCCGACAGCGGCCTCGACCTCTCCGCCCACGACCCCGGCCGGATCGGCTCCACCCTCGGCAACGCCGTCGGCTGCACCACCAGCCTGGAGCGCGAGTACGTCGTCGTCAGCGACGGCGGCCGGAAGTGGGAGGTCGACCACACGTACGCGGTCGCCGACCTCTACCGCCACTTCGTGCCCAGCTCCATGGTGGCCGAACTCGCCTGGCAGGCCGGCGCCGAGGGCCCCTCCGCCGTCGTCTCCACCGGCTGCACCTCCGGCCTCGACGCCCTCGGGCACGCCGCCGAACTCATCCGCGAGGGCAGCGCCGACGTGATGATCGCCGGCGCGACGGAGGCCCCGATCTCCCCGATCACCTCTGCCTGCTTCGACGCCATCCACGCCACCACCCCGCGCAACGACGAGCCGAACGCCGCCTCCCGGCCGTTCGACCTCACGCGCAACGGCCTCGTCCTCGGCGAGGGCGCCGCCGTCCTCGTCCTGGAGGAGCTGGAGAGCGCCCGCCGCAGGAACGCCCACATCTACGCCGAGATCGCGGGCTACGCCTCGCGCTGCAACGCGTACCACATGACCGGACTCAAGCCCGACGGACGGGAGATGGCCGAGGCCATCGACCGCGCCCTCGGCGAGGCCCGGATCTCCCCGGACGCCGTCGACTACGTCAACGCCCACGGCTCCAGCACCAAGATGAACGACCGTCACGAGACCGCCGCCTTCAAGCGGAGCCTCGGCGCCCACGCCTACGACGTACCCGTCAGCTCCATCAAGTCGATGATCGGGCACTCGCTCGGCGCCATCGGCGCCCTGGAGATCGCGGCCTGCGCCCTCGCCATCGAGCACGACGTCGTCCCGCCCACCGCCAACCTCCACAACCCCGACCCCGACTGCGACCTGGACTACGTGCCGCTGACCGCGCGCGACCACCGCACCGACGTCGTCCTGAGCGTCGGCAGCGGCTTCGGCGGCTTCCAGACCGCGATGGTCCTCGCGAACCCCGACAGGAGGAACCCGTGACCGCGGTAGTGACCGGCATCGGCGTCACCGCGCCCAACGGCCTGGGCGTCGAGGCCTACTGGAAGGCCGCGCTCGACGGGCGGGGCGGCCTCGGCCCCCTCACCCGCTTCGACGCCACCTCGTACCCCACGCGGATCGCCGGCGAGGTCGACGGCTTCGACGCCGCCGAGCACCTGCCCAGCAGGCTGATACCGCAGACCGACCACATGACCCGGCTCGCCCTGAAGGCCGCCGACGAGGCGCTCGCCGACGCGGCCGTCGACACCGCCGCGCTCGACGAGTACGGCATGGGCGTCATCACCGGCGCCTCCGGCGGTGGCGTCGAGTTCGGCCACCGCGAGCTCCAGAACCTGTGGAGCAAGGGCAAGGAGTACGTCTCCGCCTACCAGTCCTTCGCCTGGTTCTACGCCGTCAACACCGGCCAGATATCCATCCGGCACGGGCTGCGCGGCCCCAGCGGCGTCCTCGTGTCCGACCAGGCCAGCGGCATCGACGCGCTCGGCCACGCCCGCCGCCAGCTGCGGCGCGGCACCGGACTCGTCGTCTCCGGCGGCGTCGACGGCGCGCTCTGCCCGTGGGGCTGGGTCGCCCAGATCGCCACCGGCCTGCTGAGCCGCGTCGACGACCCCGAGCGCGCCTACCTGCCGTTCTCCGCAGACGCGTCCGGCTACGTGCCCGGCGAGGGCGGCGCGCTCCTCGTCGTCGAGGAGGCCGGGGCGGCCCGCGCCCGCGGCGCCCACCAGGTGTACGGGGAGATCGCCGGATACGCGGCCACCCTCGACCCGAAGCCCGGCTCCGGACGGCCCCCCGGCCTGGAGCCGGCGATCCGCACGGCCCTCGCGGAGGCCGGTGCGGCCCCCGCCGACGTGGACGTCGTCTTCGCCGACGCGTCCGGCGTACCCGCGCAGGACCGGACCGAGGCCGAGGCGCTCGCCGCCGTCTTCGGCGCGCGCGGCGTGCCCGTCACCGCGCCGAAGGCCGGTACCGGACGCCTCTTCGCCGGCGGCGGCTCCCTCGACACGGCCACCGCGCTGCTCGCCCTGCGCGACGGCGTGATCCCGCCGACCCCGTACGTCGACGCCCCCGACCCCTCGTACGGACTCGACCTGGTCACCGGCACCGCCCGCGAGGCCCGCCTCCGCACAGCCCTGGTCGTCGCCCGCGGCCACGGCGGCTTCAACAGCGCCGTCGTCCTGCGCGGGAGCGACCGGTGAACGGCGCGGCGCCCGGCGCGACGGGCCCGGTGAGCGGGGTGACGGGCGGGGCGACGGGCCCGGTGAGCGGGGTGACGGGCGGGGCGACGGGCCCGGTGAGCGGGGTGACGGGCGGCGCGACGGGCCCGGTGAGCGGTGTGACCAGCGGCGTGACCAGCGGGGTGGCTTCCGGCGGCCCCGTGGCGCCCACGCCCGTCATCCTCATGCTGCCGGGGCAGGGCTCCCAGTACCCCGGCATGGCCCACGGCCTCTACGGCACCGAAGCCGTCTTCACCGGGGTCGTCGACGAGGTCCTCGAACTCCTCGGGGCCGAGGGACGGCGGGTCCGGGACGACTGGCTCGCCGAGCGGCCCCTCGTCGACCTCGACGACGTCACCCGCGCCCAGCCCCTGCTCTTCGCCCTCGACGTCGCCTACGGCACCCTCCTCGCCTCCTGGGGCGTGCGGCCCGCCGCGCTCGTCGGACACAGCGCCGGCGAGTACGCGGCCGCCGTCCTCGCCGGGATCATGAGCCTGCCCGACGCGGTGGCCGTCCTCGACGCCCGCGTACGGGCGCTCGCCGCGGCCCCGCGCGGCGGGATGGCCGCCGTGGCGGCGAGCCCGGCGCTGCTCACGCCCTGGCTCACCTCGCAGGTCGTCGTCGGCGCGGTCAACGCCCCCACCCAGGTGATGATCGCCGGACCCGAGCCCCATCTGTCCGCCGTCACCGACGCCCTGGACGCCGGATCCCTGACCTGGATGCGGACCAAGGCCACCACCGGTTTCCACAGCCCCTCCGTCGAGGCGGCCTGCGCGAGCACCCTGCCCGCGTACGAGCGGATCGCCTACCGGGCGCCGCGGACCGTCGTGGTCTCCGGATACACCACGCGCCCCCTGACCGCACCGCGGCTGAGCGACCCGTCGTTCTGGGCGATGCAGCCGGCCAGGACCGTCCTCTTCGGCCCGGCGCTCCACCACCTCCTCGACGGCGCGGGGCCCGTCGGCGGCGGCCCGTTCCTCCTCGTCGAGGCCGGCCCCGGGCAGGGGCTCTCCATGCTCGCCCGCCGCCACACCGCCGTCACCCGGAACGGATCGGCCGTCGTACCCCTCTCCCCGGTACGGGCGGGCGCACACCTCGACCGCAGGCAACTGGTCACCGCGGCCGGGAAGTTGCGGGCCCACGGGCATCGGCTCGGGTGGCGCGCCCCCGCCTCGGAGGACCCCACCACCCCTTCCCCCTTCCCCACCCCTTCGACGCGAGAGCGAGAGGAACAGAGATGGACAGCAACAGCGGGCGTCGCGTAGCACTCATCACCGGCGGCACCAGCGGGATCGGTCTCGCCTGTGCCGAACTCCTCGCCGAGCAGGGGCACGCGGTCTTCGTCTGCTCCCGCAACGAGGACGACGTCCGCGCCGTCGTCGACAAGCTCCGCGGCGCCGGTCACGAGGCCGACGGCGTCCGCGCCGACGTCACCTCCAAGCAGGACGCCAAGGACGTGGTCCGGGCCGCCGTCGACCGCTTCGGCCCCCTGCACGTCCTCGTCAACAACGCGGGCCGCGGCGGCGGCGGCATCACCGCCGAACTCTCCGACGAGCTGTGGGAGGACGTCATCGAGACCAATCTCAACGCCGTCTTCCGCCTGACCCGCGAGGCGCTCACCACCGGCGGCATGCTGGAGCGCAAGGCCGGCCGGATCATCAGCATCGCCTCCACCGGCGGCAAGCAGGGTGTCGTCCTCGCCGCCCCGTACTCCGCCTCCAAGCACGGCGTCGTCGGCTTCTCCAAGGCCCTCGGCCTGGAGCTCGCCCAGGCCCGCGCCGGCATCACCGTCAACGCGGTCTGCCCCGGCTACGTCGAGACGCCCATGGCCGGCCGGGTGCGCCAGGGGTACGCCGACCACTGGGGCACCACCGAGGAGCAGGTCCTGGAGCGCTTCCAGGCGAAGATCCCGCTCGGCCGCTACTCCACCCCGGAGGAGGTCGCGGGACTCGTCGGCTACCTCGCCTCCGACACCGCCGCCTCGATCACCGCGCAGGCCCTCAACGTCTGCGGCGGCCTGGGCAACTACTGACCGCACGCGGCGCGCGGCCGCCCCACAGCCGCCCGCACCCTCCTCCCGGCGCCGCCCCCCTGCGGTGGCGCCGGCCCCCCGCCACCGGAAGGAAGACCGCCTTGTCCACGACCGCCCCGACCATCCATGTCACCCGGCACGAGACCGTCGTCGCAGCCCCGCCCGAGGAGGTCTTCGCCCTGGTCGCGGACGTGACCCGGTGGCCCCAGGTCTTCGGGCCCACCGTGTACGCCGAGGTGACCCGCGACGACGGTACCGAACAGGCCCTCCACATCTGGGCCTTCGCCAACGGAGAGGTCCGCTCCTGGGCCTCGCGGCGCACCCTGGACCGGACCGCGCGCACGATCGCCTTCCGCCAGGTCGTCTCCTCGGCCCCGGTGGCCGCGATGGGCGGCGAATGGCGGGTGGAGGCCGATCCGGCCGGCGGCTGCCGGGTGGTCCTGCTGCACGACTACGCCGTCGTGGACGACGACCCCCAGGCCGCCGAGTGGGTGGCCAGGGCCGTCGAGACGAACAGTGTGAAGGAGCTGGCCGCCCTGCGGGACACCGCCGAGCAGGCCGCCGCGGCGGCCGCCGGCGGCGCGGGGGGCGAGGGGGAGGAACTGACCTTCACCTTCTGCGACAGCGAGCGGATCAAGGGCTCCGCCGAGGACGTGTACGCGTTCCTCGACCGGGCCGACCAGTGGCCCGCCCGCCTCCCGCACGTCGCCGCCACCCGCTTCACCGAGGAGGAAGGCGGCATCCAGGTCCTCGACATGGACACCCGCAGCCCCGACGGCTCCCTGCACAACACCCGGTCCGTCCGCGTGAGCTTCCCCGAGCGGGGACTGCTCGTCTACAAGCAGCAGAAGGTGCCGCCGGTGATGGCGGGCCACACCGGACGCTGGACCGTCGTCCAGCACGGGGACGAGGTCACCGCCACCTCCTGGCACACCGTGACCCTGTCCCCGGCCGGCGTCCGGCAGGCCCTCGGCGAGAACGCCACGCTCACGGAGGCCCGCTCCCTCGTGCGCCACGCCCTCGGCACGAACAGCTCCACCACGCTTCGGCACGCCAAGGCGTACGCCGAGGCCGCCCGGGCGTGACGTGATGGGCCCGGGGGGTGGGCCCGGGGCGACGGTTCCGGGGGCTCTGGAAGTCCCGGCGGCTTCGACGGCTTCGGGGGCTCTGGGTGCTCCAGCGGCTTCGGAGGTCCCGGCGGCTCCCGTGGTTCCGGTCGGGGCGCGGATCGATGTCGTCGAGGCCTCGCTCGGGGATCCGCGCGACCCCGCCAACCCCGTCGGCTGGGCCGCGGTGCTCGCCGCCGACGAGGCGCGCGTCCTGCCACCGGCGGGCCTCGCGCTCTACGACCGCCTCGGACTGAACGCCGAGTTCGTGCCGGCCTCCCTCGGAGGCCGGCTGCGCGGCACCGACGAGCTCGGGCCCGTCCTGCGCGCCCTGTTCCGCCGCGACGCCGCACTGGGCGTGGGCAGCGCGCTCACCTCCTTCATGGCCGCCACCGCGGTCTGGGCCTTCGGCGACGACACCCAGCGGGCCAGGACCGCCGAGATCCTGCTCGCCGGGGGCCGTGCCACCATCGCGTACCACCGCTTCGCCCACGGCAACGACTTCGTCAGCGACGAACTGCGCGCCCGGCGCACCCCGGACGGCTATCTCCTCGACGGCCGCAAGCGCGCCGTCCACAACGCGCAGGACGCCCGGCTGGTCGTCGCCTTCGCCCGGACCGGCGAGGGAGAAGGGACCGGCGGTGGCGAGGGTGTCGGCGGTGACGGCGGGCATTCGCTCTTCCTGCTCGACCCGGCCGCCCTCACAGGCCCGCGGGTGCGCCGCGGCGAGACCCGCCGGGCCCCCGGGATGCGCGGACTGCGCGTCGGCAGCCTGGAGTTCACCGAGCGCCCGCTGCCCCGTACCGCGCTGCTCGGCAGCTGGGGCGGCGGTGTGCGCCACAGCCTCTCCGTCTTCCCGCTCATCCACGCGGCCGTGCCGTCCATGGTCATCGGGGTCTCCGACACCGCCCTGCGCACTGCCGCCCACTACGCCGTGGAACAGCGGCCCTTCAGCCGTCCGCTGCCGCAGGTCTCGTACGCGCGGACCGCCGTCGCGGGCGCCTTCGCCGACCTCCTGCTCGCCGACGCCCTCGCCCGCACCGCGGCCCGGGCCCTGCACCTGCTGCCGGGCGGCTCACCCGTCCTGGCCGCCGCCGCCAAGTACCTGGTCCCGGCCGGGGTCGAGGAGAACCTCAACGCCCTCTCCGTGATCCTGGGCGGCGCCTTCCACGCACGGGACGGCGCCTACGCGATCCTCCAGAAGCACGTACGGGACTTCCCCACGGTCACTTTCGGCCATGTGGGCAACGTCGTCTGCCAGACCGTCATGGCCCAGCACCTGGGCTGGATCGGCAGCGGCCGCTGGACCGGCGAAGCGCCCCCGCCCGCCGCGCTCTTCCGTGCGGGACCCGTGCTGCCGCCGCTCGACCCCGCCGTGTTCACCGCCGCCGACGGCCGGGACGGGCTCTGCGCCCTGCTCGCCGAGGCGCCGGGCGAACCGCGCCTCGCCGGCGCCGATCCCGTCCTGCGGACCCTGCGGGCCCAGCTCGGGCTGCTCGCCGCCGAGACCGTCCTCCTCCAGGAGGCCTGCGCCGGCCTCGGCAGGTTCGGGGCGGGCCGCTACCCGTCCCGGGTGTTCCCGCTCACCGACCGGTACGCCCTGCTGCTCGCCGCCGCCGCCGGCTTCGGCGTCTGGCGGGAGAGCCCCCGCGACGACCGGGCCGCCGACCCCGGCTGGCTCGCCGTGGCCCTCCACCGGATCCTGCGCCGCCTCGGCAGGGCCGCCCCGCCGCTGCCGCCCGAGGCCGAGACGGCCCTCTGCGAGGAGGTCCTGCGCCGGGCCGCGGAGTCCCGCAGCTACGACCTCGACGACCGGGTGCTCGCGGGATGAGTGTTCCTCGGCATGTGCCAGGGCCCGGCGGGCCCTGGGCGCCGGTCGTCCGGGATCTGGCGCGGTGCGGCACCGCCGTCGTGTGGTCCCGGGTGGCGCCGTGGCACCCCGCCCTGACCCCGCCCGCCCGGCTGCGGGTGCTGCTCGGCGACGACCGGGCGCGGTACGAGGCCCGGCACGGGGCCGACGCCGAGCGGTTCGCCGCCGGCCGGCTGCTGCTCAAGTACGCGGCGGCGCGGGCCCTGCGGGTGGAGCCGGAGGGCCTCGAACTGGCCTACGGCCTCACCGGCCGGCCCCTCATCCGCGGCAGGCCCGGGGTCGCGCTGAGCCTCAGCCACACCGGGGACCTGCTGTGCGTCGCGGTCACCGTCGTCGGAGGCGTCGGCGTCGACGTGGAGAGCGCGGACCGGCGGCTGTACGGCACGGGCCTGGAACCCCGCATGTGCGCGCCGTCCGAACGGGACGCGCTCGCCCGGCTCCCGGAGACGGACCGTGACGCCCGGCTGCTGCGGCTCTGGGTGCTCAAGGAGGCGTACACCAAAGCCCTGGCCCAGGGGCGGCTGCTCCCCTTCACGTCCTTCGGCTTCCGGCCGGACGGAGGAGAGGCGGCTCTGCTCCGGTACGACGGGACACCCGTCGCCGACCCGGCCTGGCGGTTCACGGTGCTGCCGCTGGCCGGCACCCACCTCGTGGGACTCGCGGTGCGCGACACCCGGCAGCAGAGCGATGTGGAGTGTTCAGATCCGCTCGATCGGCCGTCGAGGAAGACGGCCGAGAATCTCCTTGTAAGTGAAGCAAGTGCATCAACTGACTCAACAGAGCTTGTAGGGAAAGGACTTCCACCATGGCCCGGCTGACGCTTGACACCCTGTTGCAGATCCTCCGTGAGTCCGCGGGCGAGGAGGAGGGCGTGGACCTGGGGGGCGACATCCTCGACACCCCCTTCGTGGAGCTCGGTTACGACTCGCTGGCCCTGCTCCAGGCGACCGGCCGGATCGAGCGCGACCTCGGGGTCGCCCTGCCCGACGACGTGGTGGCGGAGGCGGAGACGCCGGCGCTCCTCCTCGCCCTGGTCAACGGCGCGGAGGCCCTGCCGGTGGCCGCTTGAGCGGTACGGCTGTGACAGAGGGGCGGGGCCCGACCACCGGAAGGTGGCCGGGCCCCGCCCCTTTCGCCGTGGGCCCCGGGCCGGGGCCTGCGGAGACGGCGGAGACAGCGGAGACGGCGGAAGGCGGGCATGACCGTGCCCCGGTCACGGGGGATGAGACCGGGGCACGGAGTCGGTGTGGGCGGTGCGGGCGGTGCGGTCAGAGCGCGGACGTCGGCGGCAGGTCGTCGCGGTCGACGTGCCGGCCGAGGATGCGCAGCGCGCCGTCCTCGCGGTTCAGGACGTCGGTGACGAGCGTGCTCGCCAGCAGGGCGGGACCGCCCTCGCGGGGCGTCGAGACCACGAGGACGTACGAGCGGGCGAGCACGGTGCCGTCCTCGCGCGGCTCGACGGTCAGCTGCGTCAGCATGTGCCGGTGCTGCACGCCCTCCGCCGTACGGGCCGCGAACATCGCGGTCACGGCGGGCAGGATGACGGCGCGCGAGACCACCGGCTCGGGGCGGGCGTTGGAGCTGAAGGAGCCGTTCACGGCGAAGCCCTCGGCCCAGGCGACCGCGTCGCCTCCGTCCCCGGCCTGGAAGTGCCGGGCGTAGAACTCCTCGACCTCGTGGCGGAGTGCGATCCGCGCTCCGGTGGCGGGGGCGTCGGACTGGACGGTCGGCATGGTGTTCCCTCCGATGGTGGGGCGGTCGGCGGCCGGCGGACGCGATCGGCCCGTACCGCTGCCACCACGGTCGCCGGGACGGCTCGAAGGGGGCTCGGCCGCTGCTGAAGAGTGGCCGGTTCACAGTCCCTCCAGGGACGTACGAGGACGGCGGCCGACGATGGCGAGCGACCGCCGTAGGGCCTGTCTGACAATTCCCTTCGGGTCCGGCCCGCCCGGCACGCACGCTCGCCGCGCGGCCGTGACGCCCCCGTAGTCCCCCGTAGCCCTTCGGGCACGGGAGGGACCCCCACCGCTACGAGGACGCCCCGGCCGCACGCCGATCGCACGCACCGAACGACCCGGCCTATCCGACGCCAATTGTCAGACAGGCCCTAGCCCTGATCGCGGCCTCCGCCCCGCCCCGACTGCCAAGGAGCCTGCCCATGCCTCTGATCGATCTCTCCTCCCCGGTGGACGGCGAGTTCTGGGAGCCGGACACCGTGACGCACACGATCATGTCCGCCGAGGAGGGCGCCCGGCACATGGCCGAGGGCATGAAGCGGGCCTTCGGCATCGACTTCGACACCTCGGTGCTGCCCGACGGCGAGTTCCTCACCAACGACTTCCTGACCCTCACGGCGCACACCGGCACCCATGTGGACGCCCCCGCCCACTACGGGTCGCGCGGCACCTACGGCGTGCCCCGCACCATCGACCAGATGCCGCTCGACTGGTTCCACCGCCCGGCCTTCGTCCTCGACCTGCGGGACGCGGGCACCGGCACGGTCGACGCCGACCGGCTGCGGAAGGCCGTGGCCGACATCGGGTACGAGCCGCAGCCGCTGGACATCGTGCTGCTCGACACCGGAGCCGCCGCCCGCGTCGGCACCCAGAGCTACTTCACCGACTTCACCGGGCTCGACGGCTCGGCCGTGCGGTACCTGCTCGACCTGGGCATCCGGGTGATCGGCACCGACGCCTTCAGCCTGGACGCCCCCTTCGGGCACATCATCAAGACGTTCCAGGAGACCGGCGACCGCGACGTGCTGTGGCCCGCGCACTTCGCCGGCCGGGAGGTCGAGTACTGCCAGATCGAGCGGCTCGCCGGCCTGGAGAGCCTGCGGCGCCCGTTCGGCTTCACCGTCACCTGCTTCCCCGTCAAGATCGCCCGTGCCGGGGCCGGCTGGACCCGGGCGGTGGCGCACGTCCCGGAGTGAGCGGCGTGCCGCGCCCGGAGTGAGCGGTGCCATGTCCCGGAGTGAGCGGCGTGCGGGACGCGCGGCGGGGCGGAACCCTTTCCCAGGGTTCCGCCCCGCTCCGCGTCCGCCGTCCGCCGGTTCAGCCCTGCGGCGGCAGGTCGTCGCGCAGCACGTCGCGCCGGCGCACCCGCCACCCGCCGTCCACCGCGACGACCTCGTCCTCCATGACCGTGCTCAGGTGCGTCTCCGGGGCGCCCTCCCGGGCCGTCTCCACCAGGAGCACGTACCCGCGGGTGGCCAGGGCCCCGTCGGCCAGCTCGGTCACGGCGAGCGAGGTCAGCAGGTGCCGTCGTACGACCCCGTCGGCCCGGCGCGCCGCGCCCAGCCTGCGGGTCGCCTCGCGGATCCGCTCCCGGCCCTGGACCGGAGCGGGCAGCGCGTTGCTCCGGAAGACGGTGTCCTCGGTGAACGTCTCCGCGTACGCGTCGACGTCGTCGCCGTCGGCCGCGTGCATCTGGCGGGCGTAGAAGTCCAGGAGTGACTGGCGGCGGGCGGCGGTAACGGACACGGAGACTCCTCGGTCGGGGTGTGCGGGGTGTGCGGGGTGTGCGGGGCATGGGACGTGGGCGTGGGGCTGGGCATGGGACGTGGGCGTGGGGCGTGGTGACGCAGGCTGGCCCCGGCGCCTCGGCGGGCGCTCGGGCGGTCCTTGTTCACCAGCGCTCGACGTCCGCTCAAGGACGCCTGGAGAGGCTTCCGGGACCTGTCGGGTGAACAGAACGGGGAGTCGTCGTGGTCGTACAGCGTCGTGAGTTCTCGGAGGGCGCGCCGGTCCTGCTGGGCGAGCTGCCGCGCGAGGCCGCACGCCGGGCCGGGCGGCACCTCGCCGTGGAAGCCGCCGGCACCGCCCTGACGTACGCGGAGCTGGACGCGCGGGTCGACGCGATCGCCGCCCGGCTCGTCGAGCTGCTCGGCACCGAGCGGCGCGAGGTCGTCGCGGTCTCCTCGGTCCTCGGGGCCGACTTCCCCGCCGTCTACTACGCGGTGGCCCGCGCCGGTCACGTCGTCGCGCCCGTCAACCCCTTCCTCCCGCCGCCCGTCCGGCAGGGCCTCCTCGGCTCCGTCGGGGCCGCGGCCGTCGTGCTCCCGGCGGAACTGCGGGCCGCGGTGGGCCCCGCCCTGGCCGGGGTGCCGTCGCTGCGGGCCGTCCTGAGCTTCGAGGAGCTGCCCCGCACCGCGGGGGCGGAGGCGGGGGCGTACGAGAGCGTCCCGGCCGGACCCGACGACATCGCCGCGATCATGTTCACCAGCGGCAGCACCGGCCGCCCCAAGGGCGTCGCCCTGACCCACCGCAACCTGCTCACCGGCGCCCGGCAGATCGGCGCGGCGCACGGCGTCGGCGCGGACGCCGTCGTCCTGAACGCGCTGCCGCTCTACCACCCGATGCACCTCAACGCCGCCGTCACGGCCGGTGCCACCCAGCTCCTCGCGGCGGGCCGCGACCCGGCCGGCGCGGTCCTGCTGGCCCGGGAGCGGCGGGCCACCCACTTCTACGCCCTGCCCGTCCAGCTGGCCGGCCTCGCCGAGCACCCCGAGCCGGGGGCCCTGGCCCTGCCGGACGTCCGGCTCGTCGGCACGGGCGGGCTCCCGCTGCCGCCCGCCACGGCCCACCGCCTGGCCACGTCCTTCGGCGCGCCCCTCGTCCAGGGGTACGGGCTGACGGAGACGGCGGGTCTCGCCCACTCCGCCGGTGCCGCCGGCGCCCCCGAGGGTTCGGTCGGCCCCGCCCTGCCGGAGGCCGCGACCCGGATCGTCGACCTGAGCACCCGGGAGCCGGTGACGGACGGCGGGCTCGGCGAGATCGAGATCAGCGGCGCGCACGTCGCCCTCGGCTACGTCTCGCTGGACGCCCAGGGGCGGCTCGCGGTGGCCCCGGCCGCCGGGCCTGACGGCTGGTTCGCCACGGGTGACGCGGGCCGGCTCTCGCCCGAGGGCGACCTGTACGTCCTCGACCGGGTCGTCGACCTCTACCACCACGAGGGCGCGCTCGTCTCGCCCGGCCGGGTGGAGCGCCGCCTCGCGGCACACCCCGCCGTCCGCGAGTGCGCGGTGCTCGGCCTCCCCGCGCCGGGTGCCCCGTCCGCGACCGGTCCGCTGCTGACCACGGCGTTCGTGGCGGTACGGGACGGGGCCGAGGACACCTGGGAGGAGCTGCTCGCCGCCGGGGACACGGACGGCCCCGAGGCCGAGCGGGTGCACCGCGTGGTCCGCGTCGGCGCCCTGCCGCGCCTGCCCAACGGCAAACTGGACAAGGCGGCCCTGCGTGAACTCGGCACCCGCCCCGCCGTGGCGGCGGTCTCCGGATGACGGACGTCAGGCCCGAGGTCGTACGGCGGCCTGTCGGGGCGACGCGCGACCGCCCCGACGGCTACCGGCACCGGCTCGCCGATCCGCTGCCGAGCCCCCGCGACATGCTGGCCGCCGTCGTCGCCGGAAAGCTCCGGCCGGACCGGTCGCAGGCCGCGCTCATCCCCGTACACCCGGAGCGGCACGGCGGGTTCGGCGCCGGGCCGGAGCCGGACGTGACCTCGGCCCGCTGGGTCGGGCACGCCACCTACGTCGTACGGATCGGCGGGCTCACCGTGCTCACCGACCCCGTGTGGTCGTCCTCCCTCCTCGGCGCGGGCAGCCGGCTCACCCCGCCGGGAGTGGACTGGGACGCGGTCGGGACGGTCGACGCCGTCGTGATCAGCCACAGCCACTACGACCACCTGGACGCCCCCACGATCGACCGACTGCCCCGGACGACACCGGTGTTCGTGCCCGCCGGGCTCGGACGCTGGTTCAGGAAGCGGGGGTTCGGCACGGTCACCGAGCTGGACTGGTGGGAGGAGGCCGAGCTCGACGGGGTCGCGTTCGGCTGCGTCCCGGCCCGTCACTGGAGCCGCCGCGGCCCCTTCGACCTGTGCCGCACGCTCTGGTCCGGGTGGGTGCTCTCGGGCCCCGGGCACCGGGTCTACTTCGCCGGGGACACGGCGTACGGACCGCACTTCGCGCAGATCGGGGAGGCCTACCCCGGCATCGACCTGGCGCTGATGCCGATCGGCGCGTACGAGCCGCGCGCGCTGCTCTCCCACGCGCACGTCAGCCCTGAGGAGGCCGTGCGCGGCTGCCTCGACGCGGGCGCCGCCAGGATGGCGACGATGCACTGGGGGACGTTCGCCCTGTCGGGCGAGCCGCTGCTCGACCCGCTCGAACGGGCCCGCGCCGCCTGGCGGGAGACCGGCCGCGACCCGGCGGACCTGTGGCCGCTGGCCGTGGGGGAGGGGCGGTCGCTGCCGACGGGGCCGTGAACGGCGATCCGTACGCGCCGGACGGAATGTGAGGGCACTCCGTCCGGCGCGTACGCGTGCGGGGGCCGCCCGGGCCGCCGGCCGGTCAGCGGCCGCGGGGCACCGAGCGCCAGGAGCCGGCCGCCTGCGAGGTGTGCGACCTGCTCCAGCGCGCCGCGCGGTCGGTCCCGGCGCTCTGCGGGCGGGGCGGCTCGCGGTGCAGCGTCGCGAGCAGGGCGGCGGTCACGGCGGCGACCTCCTCCGGGGTGGGGTTGCCGTTCAGGATCCGCAGGGGACGGACCGGCGTGGCGGTGGACTCCGCCGGGTGCGGCGGCAGCGGGAACGGGGTCGATGCGCTCATGACGGTGGCCTCCTGCGGGGGAGGGGCGAGCCCCTCGGACGGGCGTTCTGACGGGCGGACGGACGCGGATGTGGTCGGGCGGCGAGCCGCGCGACCGGCCGGCCGGCCGGCCGGCTGACTGGCGGGCGGTGTGCGGAGGGCGAGGACGGGCCCCGGGGCAGGCGTACGAGCCCAGCTGTACGGGGCCCCGCCGGACGGCAGGTGTACGGGGAGGGGCCGGCCGCCTTCTATCCGGCGGCGAGGTCCTCCAGGCGGCCGGCGAAGGTCTCGGGCGAGGGCAGGTCGGCGATCGCGGAGCGCAGCCGCTGGGCGGTCGCCAGGGCCCGGCCCCCGTAGAGGAGGTCGGCGAGGTGGCGGCGCAGCCGCAGCGAACTCCCGGTCTCCCAGGGCTTTTCGGCGGCGACGAGCCGCCGTCCCGCGCCGATCCGGTCCAGCCGGTCGCCCGCCGGGCGGGCGTCGGCGATCACCAGCTGTGTGACGCCGTGCGCGGCGGCCTCCAGGGTCACGTCCGGCCCGCCCTCGTGGGCGACGGCCACACAGGTGGCCATGACCGGGCCGAGCAGCTCCGGTTCCGCGAACCGGACCCGGGACCCGAGGGCGCCGCCCATGCGCTCCCGCTCGGCGGCGGGCACCAGGACGATCACCTCGACGTCCAGGCCGAGCGCGGCCCGGGCGACGAGCAGCAGCCGCTCGGGCGACCAGGATTCCGGTGAGCCGGGCGGGCCGGGACGCAGACACACCCGCAGCAGGTGGTGCGGCTCACGCAGCGCGTACGGCAACTGCCCGGCGTGGCAGGTGGGCTGGCGTACGGACAGGGTGTCCGCGTCGGCGGCCCGACCGGCGCCCGTCCCGGCGCCGCGCAGCCCCGGGGGGCAGGGGTCGATGCGGACGGGCGCCGGCCCGTCGGTGCTCCGGTGATCGAGCGGTGTCCACCGCACGACGCGCGCGCCGGGGGGCACCCCGGCTGTCGCGCCGTCCTCCGCGGACACCACCAGGTCGGGCAGCCAGCCGCGGTCCGGCGGCGACGTGCCGCGCAGCGCGGCGGAGAGGGGCGCGCCGGGCGGCCCGGCCGTGCGGACCTCGTGGCCCGCGGCCGCGCAGGCCTGTGCGGCGGCCGTCATCGCGAGCAGATGCGAGACGGAGTGCCGCGCGGTGAACAGGACACGCATGGGTTCCCCCTCCGGCCGCGCCGTGCGCTTCCTCGCGCACGCTCTTGCGACCAGAGGACCCCCAGGCGGTCCAGCCTCGTTAGGGAGACGCTGGAGTCCGGAGGTCAGGCCTGGTGGGAGGCCTGCCCGGCGTGCTCCCGCAGCTCCTGCCCGAGGCGCCGGAGGTCGGGCGAGGGGAGCAGCCCGAAGCGCTCGTCGAGGCGGGCCGTGATCTTCTCGTACACGGTGAGCGCGCCGGCCACGCGGCCGGAGCGCGCGAGCGCGGTCATCAGCAGCCCGTGCAGGGCCTCGTGGTGCGGGTGCTCCTCGACCAGGGCGGACAGCTCGGGCAGCAGCCGCTCCCCGGCGCCGAGGCGCAACTCCGCGGTCAGGCAGCGCTCCAGCACGTCGGTTCGGCTCTGCTCCAGGCGCATCGCCTCCAGGCCGAGGGCGGGACCGTCCTGGACGCCGTCGAGGGCGCGCCCCTTCCACAGGGCGAGGGCCTCCCGGAACAGGGCGGCCGCGGCGGTGTCGTCGCCGGTCTCGAAGGCCGACTGCCCCTGGGCGCACAGCCGGTCGTAGGCGTGGACGTCGACCGTGCCCTCGCCGACGAGGAGGGCGTAGCTGCCGGGGCGGGTCACGAGGACGTCCCGGGCGGCCCGCGGGTCGTTGAGGGCCTGGCCGATGAAGTTGCGGAGCTGGAGCACGTACGTCTGGACCGTGATGTGCGCCTTGGGGGCGGCGGTCGGCCCCCAGACCTCGTCGACGACGGCGGAGACCGGGACGGCCTGGCCGGCGTGGAGGGCGAGCAGCGCCAGGATCCGGCGGGGCTTCCGGGCGCTCGGGGTGATCGGTACGCCGGCGATGGCAGCGGAGAACGGGCCCAGCATGTCGATCCTCATCGATGCCTCCTCCTGGTCGTGGGCTCCACCGTCGCACGCGCCCGCACCGAGGGACCAGTGAGACCGAAACAGGCCAGGGATGAACCGCGCCCGGCCACACCATGAAGAATTCATGGCCCCGGTTCATGACCTCGCTTCACGGCCGCGGTTCATGACCTCGCTTCATGGCCCCGGTTCATGACCTCACTTCACGGCCCCGGCCCGGGACTCACAGCCAGCCGGAGGTCTGCGCGATCCGGATGGCGTCCACCCTGTTGCGGGCACCGAGCTTGTACACGACGGCGGTGAGGTAGTTCCGGACGGTGCCGGCCGAGAGGTAGAGCGCACCGGCGATCTCGTCGACGTCGTCGCCCTCGGCCGCGAGCCGCAGGACGTCCGCCTCGCGCGGGGTCAGCGGGGACTCGGCGGCGCCGAGCGCGGCGAGCATCAGCTGCGGATCGAAGACGCGCTCGCCCTTGGCGATGGCGCGGATCGCCTCGGCGAGCCGGCCGGGCTCCGCGTCCTTCAGGAGGAAGCCCCGCACCTGTGCGTCCAGTGCCCGGCGCAGATTGCCCGGCCTGCCCAGGCTGGTGAGGATGAGTACCTTGGCTTCGGCGCCCCGCTGGTGCAGGGCCTCGGCGGCCGCGATGCCGTCGACGCCGGGCAGTTCGATGTCGAGGACGGCCACGTCGGGCTTCAGCTCCTCGACGCGCGGCACGATCTCACTGCCGGTCTCCAGCTCGGCGACCACCTCGATGTCGGGCTCAAGGGAAATCAGTTCCACCAGAGCACGGCGCAGCATGCGCATGTCTTCGGCGATCAGGATTCTGATCAAGCTTCGTTCCACCCCCGCGGAATCCGTGGACTCCGTGCGTACTCGCACGACGGGGATGGAGCGTACTGGCTATTTTCGATCGCCGCGCGGGGACAATTCGGCCGGATTCATGCGGCGGCGGAGGCGGCGTGGGAACTGCCGCCTCCGCCAGTATCGAGAGTTAACCCGATCTTTAGGAAGTACTGGGAAGTAGCCAGGACGGGTCGCTCACCGGGTCGTGCCCGGGATCAGAGGAACAGCGCGACCGGGTTGAGCTCCTCGTACGGCGTGGGGGTGGCCAGCCTGCCGAGGCTCACCGGCACGTCGTACAGCCGGCCGGGGGCGAAGCGGTCCCAGAAGTGGCGCATGCCCGGCACGATCACCTTGACCACCGGGAGTTCGACGTCGGGACGGGTCTGGTCCAGGACCAGGAGCTCCATGCCCCGCTCGCGCACCGCCGCGGCGATCGCGGCGATGTCGTCGCGGAGGTCCGTACGCGGGGTGTACGCGAAGTCGGCGGGGCCGCGCAGCGGGGCCTGCGGGTCGGGCAGCAGGTAGGGGTGGGCCGCCGCGGTGGCCGTCCGCCACCAGCTCAGCAGCCGTTCGTCCCGGCAGCCGTACCCGGTGCCGTCGGCCCGGACCTCGGCGACGGCCGGCATCATCTGGTTCGCCTCGGCGAGCGCGCGGCACAGCGCGATCTTGGGGTCGAAGTGGGCGCCGAAACCGAACAGCATGTCCTCGGCGGGCTTGTCGGTGCGCCGGGTGACGGCGGCGAAGGTGGGGACGCCGAAGTCGGCGGTGACGTCGAGGACCCACACCTCACGGCCGAGGGAGGCGTGCAGCTCCCGCATCCGGCCGATCCAGGGCTCGTCGAAGGCGTCGAGGTCGACGGCGGCGTGCCGGGTGCGGTTGTACCACCAGAGGGCGACCGCGTCCCGCTCGACCAGCTCCAGGAAGCCCTGGACGATCGCGTCCTCCCGGCTGCTGCCGGCGGCGTTGCCGTTCGAGTCGGCCTGGACGTGCCCGAGGCCCGGGGTGCGCGGGGCGTCGAAGTAGAGCAGCGCGGTGGGCAGCAGGCGGTGTTCGCCGCGGGTCAGCGACCAGACCGGCGTCCAGTCGACGGGCGCGTCCTCGTCGAAGGGCTCCATGCCCTGACGGGGGTCGTACAGCTGGCAGGCGGCGGGGTGGACGGCCCGGTCCGCGACCTCGCGCCAGCTCGCCCGTACGGTCGGTTCGTCGCCCTCGTACATCCCCGAGTGCCGCTCCAGGGACTCGCACAGGGCGCCGACCCGGGCGTCGAGCTCGGTCATGCCCTTGCCGCCGCTCTCGCTGCGCAGCTCGGAGGCGGGCCCGGTCAGACCGCGCGGCCCCCGGGCGTGGTTGTGTCCGGCGCGGAAGGAGTTGAGCCCGGCGGGGCCGCGGGTGTCGCGCTGCACGGCCTTGACGACGCCGGTGATGGGGCTGATGAGGTGCTCGTGGCGCCGCAGGGTCTGCTCGGCGGTGGCGGAGCGGTGGCCCGAGCCGGTGAGGTCGGCCTTGGGGCGCGAGCGCACGGTGACGGGGGCGAGGACCCGGCGCGCCACCAGGCCCGGGTCGCCGCACCCGGGGCACTGCGGGCGGGCCCGCAGCGCGTGCACCCGGGTGGTGAGGCCGAGGGTGTCGAAGGTGAGGACGCCGTCCTGGCCGGGGTGGCGGTGCCCGCCCAGCCACTTCACGCACTCCGCGACGGCGAGTTGGTTGCCGAGGAGGAGGCTCGCGGGCGTCTCGGCCGGCGGATGCGTGACCGGGCGGCCCAGGGCGTGGCGCAGGTGGGTCTCGGCGCCGCGGTGGCCCGAGAGCCGGTGGGACAGGCACTGCCAACAGGGTCCGTCGCCGGGCCGGAACAGCGGCCCGATCCAGGGGGTGGTGCCGTGCGGCTTCGCGAGCAGCCAGGGCGTGCCGGCCGCGCGCTGTTCCGCGTCGACCTCAGCGAGCTCGGGGTCGAGGTAGTTGTCGCAGACGACGAGGGTGAGGTCGGCGGGGGAAGGGGCGGTGTCGCCTTCGGTGCCAGTGCCAGTGCCAGTGCCAGTGCCAGTGCCGGTGCCGGTGCTGGTTCCAGTGCCGGTGTCGGTGCTGGTTCCGGTTCCAGTGCCGGTTCTGGTTCTGCTTCTGGCTCCGGCGTCGATGTCGGTGCCGTCCCGCAGCAGCAGGCCCGACGCGACGCAGGCCTGCTCGGCGGACCGGGCGTCGGCGCCGCCGACCGCCCGGACCCGCACGGTGGAGAGCGATAACGGGCCGGGAGCGCCCGCCAGTTCCCAGTACGCGGCGGCCGCCGCCGCCGTGGGGGTCGCCGGCACCGGGTCGCGGGTCAGGAGGTCGGCCTCGTTGAGACGGCCGATCGCCAGGGCCACGTCCCGGGGCGAGCAGTGGGGAGAGGCGTCGGCGACGAGGGACCGGAAGTCCCTGGTGCCGTCGAGGAGCGGTGCGACGACCGCGACCCGCGCGTCGTCGAAGGCGGTGATGCCCCGTTCGGAGATGACGTACGTCGCTTCACCGGGCACGACCTCGGCCCGCAGATGCTCCTTGAACCCCATGCGCATGCTGTGCCCCTCCCCGTGTCGGACGTACGGAATCAGTGGCCGGCCGAGGACAGCGGGGCGAGGGCGGCGGCGGGCAGGGCGCGGATGCAGAAGGTGAGCAGGGTGGTGCCGTCGGGGGCTATCGCGGCGTACTCCTCGGTGACGGCGCCGAGCCCGGTGGTGGCCGGGATGACCGGGGCGGTGTCGCCCTCGTCGAGGTCGATGCCGGACTCCTTCAGGACGGCGTCCGGGTCACTGGCGTAGCGGGCGGCGAAGGCCGGGTCCACGAAGGTGTGGAGCATGAGCTCGGCGAAGGCCAGCTCCTGCTCGATCGAGCCGATCTCCAGGGCCGTGACGACAGACTTGTTCATGGCAACTCCCGTGATGTCAGCGGTTGGTGAGGCCGTGAGGCTCGATAGGAGTAGACGAAACTTCGCGACTTCTCCACAAGTGATCGCTTCACCCTCACCGACGTGAGATTTTCACCACGGCGACAAACCGCTCCAGCGGTCGGATTGAACCGCGATACGGACATCCGGACGACGTCGATCCGGCCACGGAGCGACATGAACCGGATCCGTGTGGTTATGATCCGGCCATGGTGGCCCCGGGGGAGGGGCCGACAGGGGGCTGGATCCGATGACAGTACAACGCGCCTCTCGCCTGAGACTCACCTCGCTGCGGCCGGGTGTCATGGAACGGTCCGGCGGCAAAAGGGAGTTGTCGGCCATCAGTTCAGCGGCCCCCGCTCCCCGCATCGCCAACGTCCTGGTCGTGGTGGTCTTCCTCGGCTATCTGCTGATGCAGGCCGTGAACGTCCTCGAAGCCTCGCCGGGGAGGTCGGAACTGACCGCCTCTCTCGCTATTCCGCCCGTGCTCGCCGCCCTCCAGTACGTGCACTTCGCACCGCACCTCGCGCACCTCCGGCAGCGCCTGCACCCGTGGTCCCTGATCCTCCAGGCGCTGGTCACCTTCGTCCCGTTCGCCCTCTTCGGCTGGCAGTGGGGCGGCATGGCGGGCTTCCTTGCCGGATCGTTCCTCCTCCGGCTCTCGCCGGTCCTGGGCTGGACGTTCTACGGGCTCACCGTGGCCGGCGTCATGGCCATGTCGACGACCGAACAGCTGCGGCTCGTCGACACCGCCTACATGGGCGTCTCGACCGCCCTCACCGGCCTCGTCCTGTACTCCATGGCCCGGCTCGCGATGCTGGCCACCGCCATCCACGACTCGCGCGGCGAGCTCGCCCGCATGGCCGTCGCCAGGGAGCGCCTCCGGTTCGCCCGGGACCTGCACGACCTGCTCGGCTACAGCCTCAGCTCCATCACGCTGAAGAACGAGCTGATCCACCGGCTGATCACCAGCAACCCCCAGCGCGCCTGCGAGGAGGTCACCGAGGTCCTCGTCATCTCCCGGCAGGCCCTGGCCGACGTCCGCGAAGTGGCGCGCGGCTACCGGGACATGTCGCTCCTCGTCGAGGCCGAGTCCGCCGGATCGGTGCTGAAGGCGGCCGGCATCAGGGCCGAGATCGAGGTGGAGTGCACGGGCCTCTCGTCGATCGCCAACACGATCCTGGCGACCGTGCTGCGGGAGGGCGTCACCAACGTCCTGCGGCACAGCCAGCCCCGTACCTGCTGCATCACGACCAGCGCGGACCCCGAGCGGAAGGGATTCGTCCGGCTCCAGATCGTCAACGACGGGGTGGGGCAGAAGGGGCTCGTCGACTCCGACAGCACCGGCACCGGACTCACCAACCTGGCGGCCAGGGCCGCCGCCGTGGGCGGCCGGCTGCGCAGCGGGACGGACCCCGACGGCACCACCTTCCGGCTCGTCGTCGCCGTCCCGGCGGACGCGGCCGCCGTGAAGGACGGTTTAGCCCTCCTGACGGAGGACCCCGGAACGGCCGAGTGCCACGCCGAGCCTCCGGCGGCCGCCCCGTCCCGTCTGGAGTCCCGGCGCAGTGCCTGACCTGGGAGCGGGGCGGGGCGCGAGCCGGGGATCGGGCCGGAGTGCGGGCCGGGGAGCGGGCCGGGAAGTGAGCCGGGGAGTGAGCCGGGGAGTGAGCCGGGCGGCGAGTCCCTCGGGAGCGGGTCTCACACGCCCTTCAACTGCCGTGCCAGCCCCAGCTCGAGATCGCTGAGCGGCACCTCGACGCAGAGCCGTTCCGGATGCCCGGGCGGCGGACCGAGCGGCAGGCGCGGCGTCGTCCTGGCCGTGCTCCTCGCTCTCGCAGGGTGCGGGGACGGGGCCGGGGCCGGATGCGAGTACGGGGCCGGGGGCCCCGGGGTCGCGTCCGGCGGCGTGGCCGATGTCGTGGGCGAGGCCGTGGGGTCGGTCTGCGGGGCGCGCCCCTCGTCCTCCCCGTACAGGATCCGCCGCAGCTGGTCCTCGGGCAGCGGCAGCCAGAGGGAGCCGAAGGCCACCAGGGCCCGGTAGCAGCCCAGGGCCGCCCGTACGACGTGTCCCAGGGCGCGGTTCGGTACTCCGTCCACCACTCGTCCTCCGTTCGTGGGCGGCGGCCGGGGCCGGGGGCCGCCGTCACCGGAGCGTCGTCCGGGCCGCTCACGTCCCGCTCGAGCACGGGTGGAACGGCAGCCGAACCGCCGCCTCCGCTTCAGCCGGAGTGACCGGCGACTCCTGCGAAATTCAAGCGGGCGGTGCCAGCATGCTCGCGGGGTTGTCCTGCCGTGTGCCGGGCGGACACCTCCAGGACAGGCCGACGCCAGGACGTGGCCGCCGAGAGGAGTGAAGGATGGCCGTGCGCGACACCCGTCGGGGGCCGGTGCCCGCGAGCGGTCGGGACCCGGTCTGGTGGAGCGGCGGGCTCGACCCCGCACGGCCGCTGGTGCTCCTCGTCGGCGGGGCCCTGGGCGGCGGCGCGGAGTGCGTCCGGCTCCTCGGCCGGCTCGTGGCCCACGGCCACGCGGTGGTCGCCGTGCGCCTGCCGCGGCCCGTGCCCTGCGCCGAGTGCACCGCGGCCTCCGTCTCCCGGCTGATCGACGGCCACGCCCACACCGCCGACACCCGGAGCACCCGCGTCATCGGCTTCGACCTCGGCGGACGCGCGGCGCTCACCGCCGCCTCGACCGACCCCCGGATCAGCTCCGTCCATCTCGTCGGCGCCCCCGTCTCCCGGCTCTTCGAGGAGCCCGACCGGATCCTCGGCCTGCCGCCCGCGACGGTCGACGCGCTGGCGGACGCCACCGGAGCGAAGGGCGGCGAGCAGCTCCCGTACCTCCTGCGCGGACTGGCCCTGCGCCCCGAGCAGCTGTACGAGATCCGGGGCACGGTGTGGGTCGGTCACGCCCCCGACGACCCGCTCACCGCGCCGCAGGACCTGGCCCTGCTCAAACTGACCCTGGAGCGGTCCGTGTTCAACGCGTTCGCCCCGACCGGGGGGACGTCGCCGAGCGGTGGGCCCGTGCACCGCTGGCTGGTCGACGGGGTGCGCGGGGCGGGTTCGACGGCCCGCTGACACCCGCTCGTCGCGTGCCGTATCCCGCGGGGCCTCTTCCGGGTCGACTCCCGGTCAAGGCTGTCTCCAGCGTCTGTCGACAGGGTGCGAGGGATTGTCCGCCGATGCCCCCTCTGACGCCCTGGGGTGACCATGTACGAACCCGATGAACTGATCGCCGCCGCGCTAGGCGCCGATCCGCAGTGGCAGCCCGACCGGCTGACCCGCACCCGCGCCCGGGTGGCCGAGATCGAAGACGGTCTCGGTGACCCGTGGAGCCCCGACAACCCCGTCGGCCTCGCCGCCGTCCTCGCCGCCGACGACACGGGAGAGAGCTCCGTCATCGGTGTCCGGCGGTTCCAGAGCCTCGGCATGCCGGCCGAGACGGTGCCGGTGGAACTCGGCGGCCGGATGGCCGGCGTCGACCTCCTCGGCCTGGTCATGCGGCCGTTCTTCCGCCGCGACCCGGCCCTCGCCTTCAGCCACGGCTTCACGCCGTTCCTGGGCGCGCAGATGGTGTGGCTGAACGGGGACGCGCGCCAGCGCTCCCGGATGGCCAACGTCATCCTGCGCGGCGGCACGGTGGGCGTGGCCTGCCAGCGCTTCGAGCACGAGAGCGAGTTCCACGCCCAGGAGTTCACCGCCGCCTGGGCCGAGGACGGCATGCTGCGGCTGAACGGCCGCAAGGGCGCCATCAACAACGCCCACAACGCCGAGCTGATCGTCGGCTTCGTCTCGACCGGGGACGGTGCCACCGACTACTCGATCCTGATGTTCGACCCGGCGTCCGTCCCGCCCGCGCACGTCCGCGCGCTGCCCCGGCACCGTACGACCGGGGTCCGCGGACTCCAGGCCGCCGGGCTTGAGTTCGTGAACTGCCCGCTGCCCGGCGAGTCCCTCGTCGGCACCTGGGGCGACGGGGTGGCGCTCAGCCTGCGCGCCTACCCCGCCGTCCACGCGGCCTTCCCGTCGATGGCCATCGGCCTGGCCGACACCGCGCTGCGGGCCGCCGTGCGCGCCGCCCAGGAGCGCGACCTCGGCACCCAGGGCGTGAGCGGCGACGCCTCGGCGCGCTCGGCGCTCGCCGGTACGTTCGCGGACCTGCTGATCGCGGACTGCCTGTCCCTGACGGCGGGCCGCTCCACGCATCTGCTGCCCGAGCAGTGCGACGTGCTGGCCGCGGTCACCAAGTACATCGTCCCGAAGATCATCGGTGAGGCGCTCTACGACCTGTCGGCGGTGATGGGCGACGCCTTCCACGCGGAGAGCGGGCACGACGCCGTCTTCCGCAAGCAGCTGCGCGACCTGTCCACCATCACCTTCGGGCACGTCAGCAGCGCCATCTGCCAGTCCGTCATCGCCCCCTACCTGCCTGCGCTCGCGACCGCCGACCCGGGCGCGGCCGCCACCCCGGCCGAGCTGTTCCGGCTGGAGGCGCCGCTGCCGCCGCTCGACGGCGAGCGGCTCTCCGGCTTCGGCGGCGGCGACGGCCTCCTCGACTACCTCGGCCACGCCGCCCGCCGGCTGCCCGACGCGCTCACCGGCCACCCGCACGGCGAGCTGCTCACCGGGCTGGTGGCCGGGCTGTGCGCGGAGGCCGCCGAGATACGGCGGGAGGCCGCGGGGCTCACCGGCGACGGCGACGACTACGGGATGCTCTTCGACACGCGGACCTTCCCGCTCAGCGAGCGGTACGCGCTGCTGCTCGCGGCCTCGGCCTGTGTCGGGGTCTGGCTCAACGCGGGCGTCGGCCCTGACGAGTTCCTCGACGAACCCACCTGGCTCGCCCTCGCCCTGCACCGGCTGCTGCGCCGGGTCGGCCGGTCCGTACCGCCGCTGCCCCGCGCGATCGAGGCCCGGCTCTGCGACGAGGTCCTGGCGCGGGTGCGCGTGCCGCAGAGCCTCGACCTGCTGCGTACCGGACTCGCGGGATGAGCACACCGGGGACCGGCGCGCGGGGCACGGGAGCGGCTCTCGACGACCGGGACTTCCCGCCCGCGCCGAGCCGCGTCGGCGGCCCGGCCGGGCCGTGGGGGAACCTGCTGCGCGACCTGGAGGGCTCCGGCTTCGGCATGGTGCACGCCTCGCTCGACGAGTGGCGCACCCAGCTGCCGCCCGAGGAGGAGCGCAGGGAGCTCCTCGGCCGGGACTGGGAGCGGTACAGCAAGCTCGCCGGCGCCCCTCTGAGGGAACGATTCTTCGCCACGCGCATGCTCATCCGGCACACCGCAGCCGTCGCCCTGGGCACGGAACCGTACTCCCTGGAGCTGCGGTACGGGCTCAACGGCCGCATTCACCTCAGGGGTTACGACCAGATCGACGTCAGCCTCAGCCACACCGCCGACCTGCTCCTCTGCGGCATCACCTCCCTCGGCGTCGTCGGCATCGACACCGAACCGGCCACCCGCCGGCTCAGCGGCCAGGACGTCGAGCGGCTGATGTGCACCGAACCGGAACGCCGGAGGATCGCCCGCGCCCCCGAGGCGGAGCGCAACGGGCTGCTCCTCAGCCTCTGGACCCTGAAGGAGGCCTACAGCAAGGCGCTCGGGCAGGGACTGCGCTTCCCCTTCACGGAGTTCGGCTTCCGCGTCGAGGCCGTGGAGGGGGCCGGCCAGGCCCGCCAAGGGGCCGACCAGGGCGCCGGCGGCAGGGCCGGCGAGGGCGCCGGCGAAGGCGGCCGAGGCGCGGGCCACGCCCGGCTCGAACGCGCCGACGGCACCCTCGTCGAGGACCACACCTGGCGGTTCGCCACCTGCCCGGTCCCCGGAGGCCACGTCGCCGCCGTCGCCCTCCAGGACACCCGCCGCTCCGGCCGGCCCGACACCCGGGCCAGTACCGCCCTCAACCGCCAGATCCTGGCCGCCATCAAGCAGTCGACCCGCTCCTGACCTGGATCTACCTGCGCTCAAGGGGTCGTCGAGTGACCCCCGCCAAGGTGGAGGAGCCGGTGGGGCCTCCTCGGGACCCGGGGAGGTTTCACACCGCAGGCGCCCGGGGCGGAGCAGTCGGCCACAAGCCCGCTGCCCCGCCCCCGACCGCGCCGGAGCGGATGAATCTGCCGTGGCGAAGGGGTAAATGACGATGGCACAACTCACCCTGCGGGAGCTGGGCGAGATCCTCCTCGAGTTCCAGGACCGGGAGTCGCCGGGAGTCCTCGACACCGGCAGCCTCGACGTCGTCTTCCAGGACCTGGGGTACGACTCGCTGGCGCTGCTCCAGACCACCGGCCGTATCCAACGCGAGTACGGCGTCGAACTGGACCGGGACGGGGTGGCCTCGGCGGAGACGCCGCGCGCGCTGCTCGACCTGGTCAACACCACACTGACTGGAGCGACGGCATGAGGCTCACCGGATTCAGCGAAGTGCTGCCGGGCGAACCCGTCACCAATCGGGACATGGCCGAGCGGTTCGGCCTGCACGAGAAGTGGCTGGACATGATGACGGGGAACAGGACCCGCTACTTCTGCGCGGCCGACTCCCCACCCTCCGTACCCAAGAGCACCGGCGACCTCGCCGTCGCCGCGGCCACCGCGGCCCTCGCGGACGCCGACGTGGACGTCGCGTCCCTCGACTTCCTCGTCCTGACGACCGCCTCCCCCGACCACCTGATGCCGGCCACCGTCAACCTGGTCGCCGACCGCATCGGGCTCAACGACGTCCCCACCTTCCAGCTCATGTCGGGCTGCGCCGGCGCCCTCACCGGCCTCTACACCGCCCGCGCGCTCCTCGCCTCCGGGCTCCGCCGCGGCCTCGTCATCGGCGCCGACACCTGCCTCAACTTCTTCCCCTCCAGCGGCGCGATCGAGTCCATGTCGCCGGCCGAGCTCATCAACTTCGCGCTCTTCGGCGACGGCGCCGGCGCGGCCGTCGTCGACGCCGACCCGGAGGGCCCCGGCCTGCTCGTCGAGCACCTCTTCCTGCGGACCACCGGCATGGGCCGCAAGCCCGCGCAGACCGCCCGCTGGTTCGGCGTCGAGGGCGCCCCGCTCCTGGACGGTCCCGAGGGCCCGTACCGCGAGTCCTGGGGCGAGGAGGACTACAAGGCCATCGAGCACCATGTGCCCGAGCACGCCGAGTCCATCTTCAAGGAACTCACCGCCGAGACCGGCTGGCAGCTCGACGAGGTCGAGCACGTCCTCCTCCCGCAGCTCAACGGCGTCATGACGGACGCCATCCGCAAGCGCCTCGGCGTCCGCCCCGAGCAGGCCGTCAACTGCGTCGCCGACACCGGCAACAACGGCAACGCCGTCCCCTTCATCCAGCTCAACCGGGCGATGCGGCGCATCCGCTCCGGCCTCGGCGTCGAAGGCCGGCTCCTCGTCGCCAACGTCGAGTCCTCCAAGTGGATCACCTCGGGTCTCGCCCTGCGCCACCAGAACGGAGCCCGGTGATGACGACCGGCGACGCCCTCACCGCACTCCGCGCCCTCAAGCGCGCGGGAATCGCGGACTCCGCCGACCGCGTCCCCGGGCTCCTCCGCACCCTCGACGACGCCCTCGACCGGGAGGCCGCCGGCCTGCTCCTCGGCGGCAGGGCCGTCCGGGCCGCGCTCGCCTCCACCGGCCGGTACACGCCCGTGGCCCTCGGGCTGCTCGCGAGCTCCACCGTCGACCCGCTGCCCCACCTGCTGACCGCCGCGCTCCTCGCCGAGGGCGTCCAGCCCGAGACCGCCACCACCGGCTTCAACCAGTGGCGGTTCGAGATCCTCGCCGGCGCCCCGAACCTCAAGGACCCCGCCCCCGCGGTCACCGCCTGCCTCCTCGACGACACCGCCGTCTTCGAGAAGGTCCCCGACCCGCTGGACGCCGCCGAGGTGGAGGCCCGGTGCGCCGCCCTGCCCGCCGAGCTCGACGCCTGGCTGACGGCCTTCGAGGGAGCGCCGGGCGGCGTCGCCGTACTCAACACGCTGCCGCTCTCGGCCCTGCGCCGCGACCGGTACGTCGACTACGCCACCAAGGCGCGCGTCGAAGCGGCCTGGCACCGGATGAACGCCGGGATCCTCGACCTCGCCGCCCGCCCGAACGTCGTGGTGCTCGCCACGGAGAGCCTCGGCGAACGGGCCGGCTCCCAGGCTGCCACCGACCGGATGCGGCACATCGCGGGCCACGCCTGGAGCCAGGAGTTCCTCGACGCGTACGCCCGTGAGGTCGCCCGCGTCGTCCTGGCCCGCCTCGGCCGCGCCAGGAAGTGCCTCGTCCTCGACCTCGACCACACCCTGTGGGGCGGTGTCGTCGGCGACGACGGGATCCCCGCCCTGAAGATCGGCGGCTCCTTCCCCGGCTCCGCCCACGCCGAACTCCAGGCGCTCGCCAAGGACCTGTCCCGGCAGGGCGTCCTGCTCACGGTCTGCTCCAAGAACGACGACGCCGTCGCCCGCGAGGCCGTGGCCACCCACCCCGACATGGTCCTCGGCCCGGACGACTTCTCCGCCTTCCGCGCGAACTGGGACCCGAAGCCCGGCAACGTCGCCGCGCTCGCCGCCGCACTCAACATCGGCACCGACGCGATGGTCTTCGTCGACGACAACCCCGCCGAACGCGGCCTCATGGAGGCCCAGCGCCCCGAGGTCGCCGTCGTCGCCCTGCCGGACGACCCGGCACAGTACGCCTCCGCCGTCGCCCGCGCCGGACTGTTCAACCAGTTCGCGCTCACCGACGAGGACCGCGTCCGCGGCGAGCTCTACCGGGCCCGCGGCCGGCGCGACGAGCTGCGGCAGACCGCCGTCAGCGTCGAGGACTACCTCCGGGAACTGGCCACCGAGATCACCGTCGAGGAGTACGGGACGCTCAACGGCGCCCGCATCACCCAGCTCTTCGGCAAGACCAACCAGTTCAACCTGACCGGCATCCGGTACGGGGCCGACGAGGTCGCCCGGCGGGTCGAGACCGGACAGGCGGCCTTCTTCGGCGTCCGGGCCACCGACGCCTTCGGCGACAACGGCCTGGTCGGCGCCCTGGCGCTCACGCCGGTGCCGGACGGGGACTGGGCGATCGAGAACTTCGTCCTGTCCTGCCGGGTCTTCTCCCGCTCCATCGAGCAGACCGTCGTCGGCCTGGTCCTGCGCGCCGCACGCGACGCCGGGGCGCCCGGCGTCCGCGGCCGGCACGTGCCCACGGCCAAGAACGGCCGCTTCGCGGACTTCTACCCCGCCCTCGGATTCACCGGGCGGGACGGCGACTTCCGCCACGACCTCACTCAACTCGCCGAACTGCCCGACTGGGTGGCGGTCGGCACCGGCGAAGGGAAGTTCCATGCCCCCTGAGGCGCACACCGACCCCGCGACCTCCGACGACCAGGACGCCGCCGTGGCGACCGTCGTCGAGGCCGTCGCGCAGCTGCTCGACGTCGACGAGGACACCCTCGCCCTCGACGCCCCGCTCCAGGCCATCGACGGCTGGGACTCGGTCAACCAGCTGCGGATCCTCGTCTTCCTGGAGCGCGAGCTCGGCGCCCCGCTCGACTACGACCGGTTCACCGCCGCCGAGACCCTCGCCGACCTGGCGTCCCTCGTCGCCGACACCGAGGCCGCCGCCGGAGCCCGGACATGAGCGCGGTCACCTCGCCGCTGCCCGCCGCCCGCAAGCAGACGTACGTCTTCCTCGAAGACGCCCGGCGCACCTCCCACGTCTATCTGATGACCGAGGTCGACGCCACCGCCCTGCGCGCCGCCCGGACCCGCGCCGCCACACCGGTCAGCTACGTCAGCTACGTCGTCAAGGCCACCGCCGACGTCCTCGCCGACTACCCCGACGCCCGCGCCGTCCTCCTCGGCGGCCGCTCGCCGAAGCTGACCACCTCGCCCGAGGTCCACGCCAAGGTGCTCTTCGACAAGACCGTCGAGGGCCAGCGCTGCGTCGTCTCCGGCATCGTGCGGGACGTCCAGTCCCTCGACGTGACCGCCGTCCAGTCCGCCATCGACCACTACAAGACGGCGGACGTCGACGACCAGGGCCCCTTCGCGAACATCAAGCGGCTCCAGCGGCTGCCGCTGCCCGCCTTCCGCGCCGTCTACCGCACGATGATGCGCAACCCGGTCCGCCGGGCCGCCCTCCAGGGCACCTTCGCCGTGACCTCCATCGGCCACGAGCAGGTCGGCGCGATCCTGCCGCTCATCACCGGAACGCTCGGCCTGGGCGTCGGCCACATCGCCGACGCCCCCGTCGTGCGCGCCGGCGCCGTCGCCGTCGCGCCCGTCTTCACCCTGTCGCTCGTCTTCGACCACCGCGTACTCGACGGCGCGATGGCCGCCGAAATCCTCGCGGGCATCAAGAACCGCCTGGACAACTGGGAGTTGGCATGACCGAATCCGCCCACCAGGGCAGCTCCGCCGGAATACCGGACGAGACCGACGTACTGATCGTCGGAGGAGGTCCGGCCGGCTCCCTGCTCGCCTGCCTGCTGGCCCGCCGCGGCATCCGCACCGTCCTCGTGGAGAAGCAGACCAGCCTGGAGCGCAGCTTCCGCGGCGAGACGATCGCCGCGCCGTCCGTGGCCTCGCTCAACGCGCTGGGCTTCGGCCCGGCCCTGCGCGAGCACGGCTTCCTGGAGACCACCGCCGTCACCACGATCGCCGAGCAGCGCCCGGTGCTGCGCGTCGACTACTCCAAGTTCGACGGGCTCCCGCTGCCCATCGACATCCCGCAGCCCGCGCTGATCCGCATCTTCAACCGGCACACCGCCGAGCTGCCCGGACACGTCTACCTCTCCGGCTGGTCCTTCGCCACCCTCGTCGAGGAGGCCGGGACCGTCCGCGGCGCCGTCCTCACCCGGCGCGGCGAGAAGGTCTCCGTCCGCGCCCGGATCGTGATCGGCGCCGACGGCCGCTTCTCCAAGGTCCGCAAGGCCTCCGGGCTCGTCGCCGACGTCCAGCCGATGGCCCGCGACTTCCTCTCCTTCCTGGTGCCCCGCCCGCCGGAGTGGGGCAGCGAGGCCAAGCTCGTCATCGAGGGCGACCGCCACCTCGTGATCCTGCCGACGTTCCCCGACTCCCTGCGCATCGGCCACAACCTGCCCAAGCGCGGCCTCGGCGACCTGCGGGCCGCCGGCTTCGAGGCGTTCAAGCGCGGCATCATGGCGATCTCCCCTGAGCTCGCCCCGCTCGTCGACGAGCACCTGCACACCTGGGACGACACCGGCTTCCTGGAGATCTTCACCGCCGAGCTGGAGGAGTGGGCCCGCGACGGCCTGCTGCTCATCGGCGACGCCTCGCACACCGCGACCCCCATCCTCGGCCAGGGCGTCAACCTCGCGATGCAGGACGCCATCACCATCGTCCCCGTGATCGCCGCCTCGCTCGCCAAGGGCGGGAAGGACCAGGTCGTCACCAAGGCCGAGCTCGCCGACTTCGTCGCCAAGCGCCGCGCCCACAAGATCCACGTCACCGGCTTCCAGCGGATGCAGGAGGGCCTCCTCGCCATCGGCGACCCGCGCGGCATCAAGCTGCGCCGCCTCCGCTTCCGGCTGCTCAACTCGCTGCCCGGCAAGTACCGGATCTTCAACAAGGTCATCAACGCCCGGCACGACATCGACCCCGTCGACCTCGCCGCCGCCCGGAACGCCCCGGCGCCCGCGCCCGCGTCCGCCGCGAGCCCGATCCTCCAGGAGGCGAGCCGTGACTGACCTGCCACAGAACACCGAGGGGTACGCCGACGGGCACGGCGACCCCCAGCGGGACATCGCGATCGTCGGCATGGCCGGCCGCTTCCCCGGCGCCCCCGACGTCGACCGCTACTGGCAGCTCCTGATGGCGGGGGAGGAGGCGGTACGCCCCGTACCGCCCGAGCGGTGGGACACCTCCGCCCAGCTCGACCCCGTCAAGAAGATCCCCGGCATCGCCGGACTCGTCGACGACGTCGACCAGTTCGACCCCGGCTTCTTCGGCATCTCCCCCCGCGAGGCCGAGGAGCTCGACCCGCAGCAGCGCCTCATGCTGGAGGTCGGCTGGCAGACCCTGGAGGACGCGGGCATCCCCGCCTCCCGGGTCCGCGGCACCCGGACCGGCGTGTACGTCGGCGCCCTCTGGCACGACTACGAGCTGGCCCGCAAGGAGCGCGGGGTCAGGACCACCCAGCACAGCGCCGTCGGCAACGGCCTCGACATCGTCGCCTCCCGCCTCTCGTACTTCCTCGGCCTGGGCGGCCCCAGCCTCGTCGTCCAGACGGGCTGCTCCTCCGCTCTCGTCGCCCTGGACCTGGCTGTGGGCGCCCTGCGCTCCGGCGACCTCGAAGGCGCCTTCGTCGGCGGCGTCAACCTGATCCTGATGCCGGACAACTCCATCGGCCTCACCCACTTCGGCGGCCTGTCGCCGGACGGCCACTGCCGGGCGTTCTCCGCCCAGGCCAACGGCTTCGTCCGCGGCGAGGGCGCCATCAGCCTCTACCTCAAGCGGCTCGACACCGCCCTCGCGGACGGCGACCGCATCCACGGCGTCATCGTCAACTGCGCCGTCAACAACGACGGCGGCGGCCACAGCCTCGTCTCCCCGAACGTCGACGCCCAGACCGCGCTGCTCCGCCGCGTCTACGCCGAGGCCGGCGTCCACCCCGACCGCCTCCGCTACGTCGAGGCGCACGGCACCGGCACCCTGCGCGGCGACCCGATCGAGGCCGAGGCCCTCGGCACCGCGCTCGGCACCGCGCGCAGCGCCGGGGCGGGCCCCCTCCTCATCGGCTCGGCCAAGTCGAACATCGGCCACCTGGAGGCGGCCGCCGGGCTCGCCGGCATCGTCAAGACCGTCCTCGCCCTCAAGCACCGCATGATCCCGCGCAGCCTCCACGCCGAGGAGCTCAACCCGAACATCCCCTTCGGCGAGCTGAACCTCACGGTCGCCTCCGAGCCGGCCGAACTCCCCGCCGACGGAACCTGGTTCGCGGGCGTCAACTCCTTCGGCTGGGGCGGCACCAACGCCCACGTCGTGCTCCGTACGCCCCCGGAGCCGGCCGCCCCCGAGGCGCCGGCCGCCCCCGGCCCGCTGCTCCTGCCGCTGACCGGACACAGCGACGCGGCCCTGCGGCAGCGCGCCGCCGACCTCCTCGACGTCCTCCCCGAGGACCCGGCCGCCCCGGGGGCGGCCGCCGAGGTCCTCCGCCTCGCCGCCACCCTCGGCCGCGAGCGCGACCACTTCGCCGCCCGCACGGCCGTCGTCGCCGAGGACGCCACCGAACTCCTCGACAGGCTGCGGAAGTTCACCGAGGAGCCGGAGGCCGAGCTGCCCGGCACCTTCACCGGGCGCGCCAAGGAGCGCGGCAAGGTCGCCTTCGTCCTGCCCGGCCAGGGCTCCCAGTGGGCCGGCATGGGCCAGGACCTGTACGCGCGGTCGCCGGTCTTCGCCGAGACCGTACGGCGCTGCGCCGAGGCCCTGCGCCCGTACATCTCCTGGGACCTGGAGGCCGTCCTCTCCGGCGCCGCCGGTGACGCGTGGCTCGACCACAACGACCAGGTGCAGCCCACCCTCTGGGCCATGTCCATCGGCATCGCCGAGCTGTGGCGGGCCGCCGGCGTCGAGCCCGACGTCGTCATCGGCCACAGCCAGGGCGAGGTCACCGCCGCCACGATCGCCGGCCACCTCTCGTACGAGGACGGGGCACGGATCATCGCCGTGCGCAGCGCCCTCGCCAAGCGCACCGCGGGCCGCGGCCGGATGCTCGCCGTCGACCTCGACGTCGAGGGCGCCCGCAAGGCGCTCGACGGCTTCGAGGACACCGTCTCGCTCGCCGTCAACAACGGCCCCTCGTCCTGCGTGCTCTCCGGGGACACCGACTCCGTCCTCATGCTCCGCGAACTCCTGGAGGCCGACGGCGTGTTCTGCCGCCTGGTCAACGTGGACTACGCCTCGCACTGCCACCACATGGACGAGCTCACCGACGAGCTGATCGAGACCCTCGCGCCGATCCGCCCCCGGCGCGGCGCCGTCCCCCTCATGTCGACCGTCGTCGGCCACGAACTCGACGGCGACTCCCTCGACCCCGCCTACTGGGCGGCCAACCTGCGGCGCCCGGTGCTCTTCGCCGACGCCCTCGGCAAGCTCCTCGACTCCGGTGTCACCCATGTCGTCGAGATCAGCCCGCACCCGGTGCTCTCCCCGGCCGTGGAGCAGCTGGCCGCCACCCGGCAGGAGCCGGTCGCCGTCCTCGGCAGCCTCCGCCGCCAGGAGGGCTCCCTCGGCGACTTCACGCAGGCCCTCGCCCGCGCGTACGTCCAGGGCCTCGCGCCCTTCGGCGGGCTGCCCGCCCGGGCGGGCGCCCCCGTGCCCGCCTACCCCTGGCAGCGCTCCCGCTTCTGGCTCCCGGACGCCGTGCGGCGCACCGCGGGACCCGCCGGGCTCGCCTTCGAGTTCGCGCCGGCCGCCACCGAGCAGGACGTCCACGAGGGCCGCACCGAGCTGTCCCTCAACGACCTGCCGTGGCTGCGCGACCACCAGGTGTACGACGCCGTCGTGCTGCCCGGCGCCGCCATGCTGGCGCTCGCCGTCGCCGCCGCCCGCGCCCGTACCGGCGAGAACCCCGGCGCCCTGCACACCGTCCGGTTCCGCAGCGACCTCACCCTCACGGACGAGCCCGTCCGCATCGGCGCCGTCTGGCGCGAGGACGGGGCCGCCTCCGCTGGCTTCACCCTCAGCTCGCTCGCCCCCGGCGCCGACGGCTGGACCCGGCACGCCACCGCCCGCGTCGGCGGCGACACCGACCCCGACCTGCCCGCCTTCCCCGGCACTCCGGCGGACGCCCGGGACGTCGAGCCGGACGCCTTCTACGCGGCCTGCGGCGAGCGGGGCCTCAACTACGGGCCCGCGTTCCAGGGCCTGCGCACGCTGAGCGTGGCCGAGCGCGAGGCGCTCGCCGAGGTGCGGCTGCCGGACCGCTGCCTCGCCGGGGTCCGCCCCGGCGAGCTGCACCCCGCCCTGTGGGACGCGGCGCTCCAGGTCACCCTGGCCCTGCTGCCCGGCGACGCCACCGTCGTCCCCACCGCCGTCCGGCGCGTCGACTACGCCCTGCCGCGCGACGCCCACGTCACCGAGCTCCTGGCGCACGCCGTCCGCAACGACGACGACACCTTCGACCTGGTCTGCTACGACGAGGACGCCCGGCCGCTGCTCCGGATGGCCGGCCTCGCCTTCCAGACCATCGAGACGTCCACCGCCGACGCCGTCGACCCGGCGCGCCTGCACCGCTTCGCGTTCCGGCCCGCCGAGGACGCCCCCGAAGCGGCCGCCGTCGACCGCGCCGCCGGCCACTGGGTCGTCTGCGACGCCTCGGGCCACGGCGACCTGCTCGCCGCCGCGCTCACCGCGGCCGGCGCCACCATCGACGTCCTGAAGGCCGACACCGCCGACACCGCCGCCGGCCTCGCCGACGCCCTGCGCGACAACGACAGCGACCGCGTCTCCGGCCTGGTCTTCCTGGCGCCCGGCGCCGACCGCGGCCTGGACGCGCAGCGGGCCGGCCTGCTCACCCTCGCCGCGACCGTCAAGGCCGTCACGGCGCTGCCCGTGCCGCCCCGGACGTTCGTCGTCACCGACGGCGCCCAGTCCGTACCGGAGGACGCGGACACCGCCACGGCGAGCGACGGGGCACCCGACCCCGGTGCTGCCCTCTACTGGGGCTTCGGCCGGGTCCTGCGCCGCGAGCACCCCGAGCTCGCCGCCACCCTCCTCGACGTCCGCACCACCGCCGAGGACTGGGCCGGGTCCTGCGTCCGGCAGCTGCTCGTCGCCGACGCGGAGGACCAGGTCGTCCTGCGCGGCGCCGCCCGCCACGTCGGCCGGGTCGTGCGCGGCGAGGAGACGGCGGAGACCGTCACCGCGCCCTGGGCCGGTCCCGCCCAGCCGTTCCGGCTGAGCCCCGACGGCACCGGACTCTGGGAGGGCCTCGCCTTCCGCCCGCACGCCAGGAAGGCGCCCGCCGCCGGACAGGTCGAGGTCGAGGTCACCGCCGCCGCCCTCAACTTCATCGACGTGATGAAGGCGATGGGCACCTACCCCGACACCTCCGCCGGAGCGGGCCTCATCGGCGGCGAGTGTGCCGGCAGGGTCGCCGCCGTCGGCCCCGGCGTCACCGGCCTCGCCGTCGGCGACCGGGTCGTCGCCTGCGGCTTCGGCGCCGTCGCCTCCCACCTGACCGTGCCCGCGGGACACGTCAGGGCCGTCCCCGACGCCCTGACCGACGCCGAGGCGGCCGGACTGCCCCTCGTCACCGCCACCGCCTGGTACGCGCTCGCCGAGCAGGCCGGTCTGGAGGCCGGCGAGACCGTACTGATCCACTCGGCGGCCGGTGGTCTCGGCCTCGCCGCCGTCGGCGTCGCCAAGGCGCTCGGCGCCACCGTCATCGCCACCGCGGGCACCGAGTCCAAGCGGGCCGGACTGCGCGCCCTCGGCATCGACCACGTCTTCGACTCCCGGGACCTGACCTGGGCCGAGGACGTCGCCTGGGTCACCGGCGGCCGGGGCGTGGACGTCGTCCTCAACTCCCTGTCGGGCGCCGCGATCGACCTCGGTCTCGCCGCCCTCGCCGAGGACGGCCGTTTCGTCGAGGTCGGCAAGCGGGACATCTACGCCTCCCGCACCATCAGCCTCCGCGACTTCGCCAAGGGCATCAGCTTCTCCGCCGTCGACGTCGCCGGGCTCATCACCCGCCGCCCCGAGCGCTTCGCGCGGCTCCTGGACGCCGTGTGGCGGAAGGTCACCGACGGCACCCTGCCACCGCTGCCCGTCACCCCGTACGCCTTCGACCGGGCCGCCGAGGCGCTCCGCACGATGGCGCGCGGCGAGCACACCGGCAAGCTGGTCCTCACCGACCCCGGCCGGGTCACCGCCGTCGTACCGGAGCCGCTTCCCGAGGGGCGGCTGCGCCCCGACGCGAGCTACCTCCTCAGCGGCGGTCTCGGCGCGCTCGGCCTCTCCCTGGCCGAACACCTCGTGGACCACGGCGCCCGCAGCCTCGTGCTCCTGGGCCGCTCCGCGCCCGGCGACGCGGCCCTGGCCCGCATCGGGGCGCTGCGGGAGCGCGGCGCCACCGTCACCACCTTCCCGGTGGACGTCGCCGACCGGGAAGGGCTCGCTGCGGTCCTCGACCGCGTACGGGCCGAACTCCCGCCACTTCGGGGCGTGTTCCACGCCGCCGGTGTCCTCGACGACGCCGTCGTCGCCAACCTCACGGGCGCCCAGCTCGACACGGTCCTCGCCCCCAAGGTGGACGGCGCCCGGCACCTGGACGCCCTCACCGAGGACGATCCGCTCGACCTGTTCGTCCTCTTCTCCTCGGTCGCCGGCCTCGTCGGCAACCCCGGACAGGCGGGCTACGCGGCCGGCAACGTCTACATGGACGCCCTCGCCCAGGCCCGACGGCACCGCGGCAGGCCCGCGCTCGCCGTCCAGTGGGGACCGTTCGCCGACATCGGCCTCGCCGCCGACGAGGCGATCCGCGGCGAACGCCTCGCCGACCACGGCATGACCGGCTTCACGGCCGCCGAGGGCTGGCGGGCGCTCTTCCACCTCCTGGACGGCCCGGGGCAGGTCGTGTCGTACGTCCCGCTGGACGCCCGGCACTGGTTCGACGCGTACCCGGAGACGGCCGCACAGCCCAGCTGGCGCGCCATCGCCGAGCTCGCCAAGGCCGGCGCCGGTGCCGGCGGGGGCGGCGCCGAGGAGTTCCTCGGCCGGCTGCGCGACTCCTCGGACACGGACCGACCCGTCCTCGTCGAGGGGAAGATCCGTGAACTCGCGGGCCGTGTACTGCGGCTCGAGGCGGGCTCCATCGACCGTGAAGCTCCCTTCAAGTCACTTGGGTTGGACTCACTGATGAGCCTGGAGCTGCGCAACCGCCTCGAAATGGCCTTCGGGATGAAGCTGTCGCCCACGCTGCTGTGGACCTACGGCACCACGGCGGCACTCGCGGGGATGCTCACCGGACGTCTCGGCGGAGCGGACGACGCCCACCCGTAGAGCCCGTCCCGTGGACGAGTGGAGCTCCGCCCGGCTCCTTCAGACCAGTCAGTACGACATGCCGACCGCGAGGGACCTTCTTGTGACGACGCAACCGACCCATGAGGATTCGGCAGACCGGAAGACCGGTGCCGGGCGAAGCGCCACCACCGCCACGACCAGTGCCACCACGGCAACAACCACCACCGCCACCCCGCTCAGCCGTGCGATGGACACCATCAAGCGGCTGCGCGGAGAGCTCGAAGAGGCCCGTTCCGGGCAGAGCGGACCGCTCGCCGTCGTCGGCGTCGGACTCCGCCTGCCCGGCGGCATCGTCGACCTCGACGGCTACTGGACCGCGCTGTCCGAGGGCCGCGACCTGGTCGCCCCGATGCCCGACCACCGCAAGGGCCCGTTCGCCGCGGAGTGGGACACCCTCCCGCGCCGGGGCGGCTACCTCGACGAGGTCCTGGAGTTCGACGCCGGGTTCTTCGGCATCAGCCCCCGCGAGGCCCGCAGCCTCGACCCGCAGCACCGCCTGCTCCTCGAAGTGGCCTGGGAGGCCCTGGAGGACGCGGCCTTCGCGCCGGAGTACCTCGCCGGCCTCCGGACCGGCCTGTACGTCGGCGTCACCGGGCAGGACTACCGCGACTGGCAGCCCGCCGGCCAGGAGGACGCCTACTGGCTCACCGGCAACGGCCACTGCTTCGCCGCCGGCCGCATCGCCTACACCATGGGCCTGATGGGCCCGGCCGTCGCCGTCGACACCGCCTGCTCGTCCTCGCTCACCGCCGTCCACCTGGCGGGCCAGGCGCTGCGCCGCGAGGAGTGCGACGTCGCGATCGCCGCCGGCGTCAACCTGATCCTGTCGCCGCGCTCCACCCGCCTCATCCAGCAGACCAACTCCCTCTCCCCGGACGGTCTCTGCAAGACCTTCGACGCCCGCGCCAACGGCTTCACCCGCGGCGAGGGCTGCGGCGTCGTCGTCCTCAAGCGGCTCTCCGAGGCGCTGCGCGACGGCGACCGCGTGCACGCCGTGATCCGCGGCAGCGCCGTCAACCAGGACGGCCGCTCCACCGGCTTCACCGCGCCCAACGTCCGCGCCCAGATCAACCTCATCAAGGCCGCCCTCGACGACGCCGGTCTGACGCCCGCCGCGATCGGCGCCCTGGAGGCCCACGGCACCGGCACCGCGCTCGGCGACCCGATCGAGGTCGAGGCGATCGTCGAGGCCCTCGGCCGCCGCGACGGCGGAGCCCCGCTGCGCATCGGCTCCGTCAAGACGAGCATCGGCCACCTGGAGGCCGCCTCCGGCATCGCCGGACTCATCAGGGGCGTCGCGTCCGTCAAGCGGCGCGCGGTCCCGCCCGTCGTCCACCTGGACACCCTCAACCCCCGCATCGACATCGCGGACACCGGCATCGAGTTCCCGCGCGCCGAGACCCCGTGGACCGGCGAGGACGGCGCGGGCGACTGCCTGGGCATCAGCTCGTTCGGCATGAGCGGCACCAACGCCCACGTGGTGCTCGGCCCGCTCACCGCGGAGGAACTGGCCACGCCCGCCACCGGCTCCGCCCCCGTCACCGGCTTCGAGATCACCGCCCGCAGCGAGGACGCCCTGCGCGCCTGGGCCGGCCGGCTCGCCGACCGTGTCGCCGCGCTGCCGGAGGACGCCTACCCGGCGTTCGCGTACACGGTCACCGAGGGCCGGGCCCGCCACGCCGTCCGCGCCGCGATCACCGCCGGGGACCCGGCCGCCGCCGCGAGCGCCCTGCGCGCCCTCGCCGCCGGTGACACCACCGACGAGGCCGTACTCCTCGACGGCACGGCCCCGTCCGCTGTCCTCCCGCGCCGCGTCGCCGACCTGCCGGCCTACCCGTGGGAGCGGGTCCGGTACGCCCCGGAGACCGCCGCCCCGGCGACGACGTCCCGGGCCACCGCCCCGGCTGCCCGCGAGGCCACCGCCCAGGCCGACGGCCAGGACGCTCCCGCCGCCGAGCCGCTGCCCGCGCTCGCCGTCGAGTGGACCCCGTACGCCCCGGCCGCGACCGCCCCCCGCACCCCGCTGGTCGTCGCCGGTGACGACAGCGCCGCCGTCGCCCTGCTCGCCGAGGCGGCCCGCAGCGCCGGCCGTACCGTCACCGTCCTCGATACCCTCCCCGCCACCACCGAGGAGTGGGCCGCGGCCCGGAACGACCTCCCCGGTGACCTGCTGCTCGCGCTCGCCGCCGCCCCGCTGCCCGCCGGCCTCGACGACACCGCGCCCACCGCGCACGCCGCCGCCCTCTGCGCCGCCGCGACCACCGCCGTCCGCGCCCTCCCGGCCGGCAGCGGACGGGTCCACCTCGTCACGGCGGGCGTCCGCCAGGTGACCGGCTCCGACCCGGTCGCCGCCGCCGACCACGGCGTCCTGCACGGCCTCGCGCCGGTCCTCGCCCTGGAGTTCCCCGACACCTGGGGCGGGATCGTCGACCTGCCGGCCGTCCCGACCGCCGCCGACGCCACCGCCGCCGTCACGGCGCTCGCCGACGGCTCCGCCGAGGACCTGATCGCCGTCCGCGACGGCGCCGCCCACGCGGCCCGACTGCGGCCCGCCGCCGAACCGCTGCGCCCGCTGCCGGTCAGCCCCGGCGCCACGTACGTCCTCACCGGCGGACTCGGCGCGATCGGCACCGGACTGGTCCGCGACCTCGCTGCCCGGGGCGCCCGCCACCTCGTCCTCATCGGCCGCCGCCCGCAGAGCGAACTGCCCGCGGAAGCAAGTGAGTTGCTCGCCGAGCTGACGGCCTCCGGCGTCGAGACCGTCTACGCCTCCGCCGACACCGGCGACGCCACCCGCCTCACGGAGGCCCTCGCCGTCCTCGACGGCATGCCGCCCGTACGCGGAGTCGTGCACGCCGCGGGCAGCATCGACCGACTGCCGCTCGCCGAGGCCGACGCGGACACCTTCGCGACCGCCCTCGCCGGCAAGTTCACCGGCGCGGCCTGGCTGCGCCTGCTCGCCGCCGACTGGCCGCTCGACTTCCTCGTCCACCTCTCCTCCGTCTCGGCGGTCTGGGGCACCGACGGCTACGGCGCCTACGCCGCCGCCAACGGCGGCCTCGACGCCATCGCCGCGCTCTGCGCGGGCGAGGGCGTCCCGGCGACCAGCGTCGCCTTCGGCCCCTGGGACCTCGACGGCATGGCGAGCCCCGAGGCCCGCGCGCTCCTCGCCCGGATGGGCGTCAGCCCGGTGGCCCCCGCCGAGGGCTTCGCGGGACTCGCCGGAAACGGCACGGGCGCGCACACCGTCGCCTGCCGCCTGGACGCCGACCGCTTCCGCACCGTCATGAACTCCGTACGAGCCCGGCCCCTGTTCGACGGCCTCACCGGGGCGGACACGGCCACCGGCGCCACGCCCGAGCCCCCCACCGAGTCCCCGGCCACCGCCTTCGCCCGGGAACTCGCCGAGGCCCCCGAGCACCGCCGCCCCACCCTCGTCACCCGACGCACCCGCGAGGTCCTCGCCGGCATCCTCGGCCACGACGACCCGGCCGCCCTGCCCGAGACCACCGGCTTCCTCGACCTCGGCCTCGACTCGATCATGGCCGTCGACGCGGCTGCCGCGCTCACCGAGGCGCTCGGCGTCGACGTCGGCATCGGCGACGTCTTCGGCCACCCGACCGTGGAGCGGCTCTCCGCCGAGCTGACCGGCCGCCTCGACGGCCGCACCCAGGCCCCCGCGCCCCGCAAGGCCCCGGCGGCCCGCCCCGTACCCGTACAGGCACCGCAGGCGCAGGCCGAGCAGGCCGAGCAGCCCGAGAGCGGGGGGCAGGAGCCCATCGCCATCGTCGGCATGGCCGGCCGCTTCCCCGGCGCCGACTCCGTCGAGGAGTTCTGGTCCCTGCTCGACGAGGGCCGCGACGGCGTCGGACCCGTCCCCGCCGACCGCTGGGACACCGGCACCCTCCACGACCCGGCCGGCGCCCGCCCCGGCTCCATCTCCACCGACCAGGGCGGCTTCCTCCGCGACATCCGCCGCTTCGACGCCGCGTTCTTCGACATTCCGGCCCGCGAGGCCGAGAGCCTCGACCCGCAGCAGCGGCTCCTCCTCGAAGCCGCCTGGCACGCCCTGGAGGACGCGGGAACCGACCCGAAGTCCCTCGCCGGCAGCCGTACCGGAGTCTTCGTCGGCATCTCCAACTCCGACTACGCCCGCGTCCTGGAGAGCGGTGGCCTCGAACCCCTCGACGCCTACTTCGCGACCGGCACCGCGCTGAACGCCGCCGCCGGACGCCTCTCCTACTACCTCGGCGCCCAGGGCCCCGCCCTCGCCGTCGACACCGCCTGCTCGTCCTCGCTCGTCGCCCTGCACCTCGCCGTCCGCTCCCTCCGCTCCGGCGAGACCGACCGGGCCCTCACCGGCGGCGTCAACGTCATCGCCGCACCCTCCTGCTCGGTCGCCGTCAGCCGCGCCCACATGCTCGCCCCCGACGGACGCTGCAAGACCTTCGACGCCTCCGCCGACGGCTTCGTCCGCGCCGAGGGCTGCGGAGTCCTCGTCCTGCGCCGCCTCTCCGACGCCCTGCGCGACGGCGAGCAGGTCCTCGCCGTCATCCACGGCAGCGCCGTCAACCAGGACGGGGCCTCCTCCGGCTTCACCGCCCCCAACGGCACCGCCCAGCGCCAGGTCATCCGCGCCGCGCTCGCCGACGCGGGTGTCGAAGGCGCCGAGATCGGCTACCTGGAGGCGCACGGCACCGGCACCTCCCTCGGCGACCCGATCGAACTCGAAGCCGCCTGGGACGTGTTCGGCCCCGGCCGCCGCCCCGGCGAACCGCTGCTCATCGGCTCCGTGAAGAGCAACATCGGCCACTGCGAGTCCGCCTCCGGCATGGCCTCCGTCTTCAAGACGGTCCTCGCCCTGCGCAACGGCCGCATCCCCGGCGACCTGCACTTCGAGAACCCCAACCCGCACGTGCCGTGGCGCGACATGAACGTCCGCGTCGTCGACTCCCGCGCCACCTGGGCCAGGAGCGACGTCCCGCGCCTCGCCGGAGTCTCCGGCTTCGGCTTCTCCGGCACGAACGCCCACGTCGTCCTCGGCGAGGCACCCGCGCCGGAGACGGTGCAGCCGCCGCGCGACCCCTCCGACGGGCTCCTCCTGCCCCTCTCCGCCCCCGACACCGCCGGCCTCGACCGGCTCACCGAGCAGTGGCGGCGGACCCTGGAGGAGACCCCCGAGGAGGCACTCGCCCAGCTCACGGCCACCGCGGGCGCGGGCAGGGCCCATCTCCCCGTGCGCCGCGCCGTGTTCGGCCGCGACCGCGAGCAGCTGCTCGCCGCGCTCGCCTCGGCGACCCCGGCCGCCGGCCCGGTCAAGGCGCCCAGGGTGGCGTTCCTCTTCTCCGGCCAGGGCGCCCAGTACTTCGGCATGGGACGCGAACTGTACGAGACGGAGCCGGTGTTCAGCGCGGTCTTCGACGCCTGCGACAAGGCCCTCGCCCCGCACCTCGGCGACTCGCTCCTCAACCTCGTCTTCTACGGCGACGACCCGACCGTCGTCAACCAGACCCGCATCACCCAGCCCGCCCTCGTCGCCCTGGAGCTGGCGCTCGCCGCGCTCTGGGAGTCCTGGGGCGTGCGCGCCGTGGCCGTCATGGGCCACAGCGTCGGCGAGATCGCCGCGGCCGTCCACGCCGGGGTGATGAGCCTCGACGACGGCATGACGCTGATCGCCCACCGCGCCCGGCTCATGCAGTCCACCCAGCCCGGCGGGATGCTGTCCGTCCCGGAGGACCCGGAGACCGTGGCCGCCTGGGCCGCCGAGGCCGGAGTGGACGTCGCCGCCGTCAACGGGCCGCGGTCCGTGGTCGTCGCGGGTCCCTCCGACCGGCTCGACGCCCTCGCCGAGCGCCTGCGGAACCAGGGCGTACGGTGCAGGCCGCTGACCGTCTCGCACGCCTTCCACTCCCGGCTGATGGACCCGGTCCTCGACGAGTTCCGACAGGCCCTCGCGGGCCTGGAGTTCGGCGCCCCGAAGCTCCCCGTCATCGCCAACGTCACCGGCACCGAGGCCGGGCCCGACACCTTCACCCCCGCCTACTTCGCCGACCACATCCGCCGCCCCGTCCGGTTCGTCGAAGGCGCCGGCGCGCTGAGCTCCCTCGACGTCGACGTGCTCCTGGAGATCGGCCCCGACCGCACCCTCGTCAACCTCGTCCGCGCCGCCGGACTCACCCCCGAGGGCGGCTCCACGCCCTCCCTGCGACGCGGCGGCCAGGACCGCGCCGTCCTGCTGGGCGCCGCCAAGACGCTCTACGAGCGCGGCCAGAGCCTCGACTGGGCGAAGATCACCGGGACCCGCAGCGACCGGGCCGACGCCCCCCGCTACCCGTTCGCCGACACCGCGTACTGGACCACGGCGGGCAGCCGGGGCACCGACTCCACGGCCGCCACGGCCCGCCGCGCCGGCGCCGGACGCCACTGGGGCGCCGAACTCCGCTCGCCAGGACTCACCGGCCGCGCCTTCTCCTTCGAGCGCAGCTCCGGATTCCCCGCGTACCTCACGGACCACCGCCTCTACGGCACGGTCGTCACACCGGCCGCCTCCCACCTCGCCACCGTCCTGTCCGCCCTCGGCCACGACGGCAGCCCCGTCGTCGTCCGCGACCTGATCTGCCCGCGGGCCCTGGTCATCAAGGACGGCGAGGAGTACGAGGCCCAGATCGTCGTCGACCGGCCCACCGCCGACGGCGGCGCCGAACTCTCCGTACAGAGCCTCCTCGACCCCGAGCGCGGCGTCTGGCAGAAGCACATCGGCGGCCGGTACTCCAGCACCCCGGAGGCCCACCGCCCGCCCGCCGAGAGCCGTACCGCGTTCATCGACTCCAGCGACCGGCACCTGACCCGGACCGAGTTCTACGACTACTTCCGGGAGCTCGGCTACACCCTCGGCCCGTCCTTCCAGTGGATCGACGAGGTGTGGATCCGCGGCGACGAGGCCCTCGTCCGCTACACGATGCCCGCACTCCCCGACGACCCGGCCGGATACGAGCTGTACCCGGGCCTGATCGACTCCTGCTTCCAGTCGATCGCCGTCTTCCTCGTCGACGACGGAGCCGTCGAGGCCCCCTCGCTCGCCATCCCGTTCGCCGCGAAGGAGCTGTCCTTCCACGGCCGACCCATCGTCGAGGGCGGCGAACTGTGGGGCCGGGTGCGCGTCCTGCGCGCCGAACCCCTGCCGAACGACCGGCTGCGCGTCGAGACCGCCGACCTCCACCTGTACGCCAGGGACACGGCGACCGGTGCCGAGCACAGCGTCTTCACGGCCGACGAGTTCCGCATCCGGCACGCCTCCCGGGCCGTCCTGGAGGCCAGCCTCCGCGGCGACGGCCTCGTCCACACCCTGGACTGGGCGCCGCTCCCCGCGACCCCGGCCGCCGGCGCGAAGCTCGACGTCCTGGTCCTCGCGGACGAGGACGGAGCCCCCGAGCTCCTCGCCGCGCTGACCGCCGCCGGACACCGCGCCTCCGTCCACACCGGCCGGCTCCCCGCCCACCCCGACGCCGACCTCGTCGTCGACGCCCGCTGGGCGGCCCCCGGGCAGGCCCCCGGCACGGGCTCCGGCTCCAGCTCCGGCTCCGGCTCCAGCTCCGGCTCCAGCTCCGGCTCCAGCTCCAGCTCCAGCTCCGGCTCCGGCTCCGGTGACGCGGGCGGCGCGGGTGACGCCCTGCACGCGGCACAGACCCTCGCCGCCGCCCTCCGCGCCCTCCCGCAGACCCTGCCCTACCTCCTGGCCGTCGACGGCTCCGCCGGACGCGCCCCGCTCCGCGAGGCCCTCTTCGGCATGGCGACCGCCCTGGAGGCCGAGCAGGCCGACCGCCGCCTCACCCGGGTCCGGCTCGACGCCACCCACTCGGCCCGGCTCCTCGCCGAGCTGATCGGCGCCCTGCCCGGAGAGACCCGGCTCGCGCTGACCGACGACGGCGTCCGCGCCGCCCGGCTCGTCAAGGTCGCCGCCGAACCCGACGGTGACCGCCCCACCGGCGGCGCCCTCGTCACCGGCGGACTCGGGGCCCTCGGCCTCGCCGTCGCCACCGCCCACGCCGCCCGCGGCGGCGACCGGCTCACCCTGATGGCCAGGTCCGCGCCCGGCGACACCGAACAGGGCGTCATCGACACCCTGCGCGCCTCGGGCGTCCGCGTCACCGTCGTCCGCGGCGACGTCACCGACCCCGCCGACTGCGCCGCCGCCGTCGCGGCCGCCACGGCCGACGGACCGCTCGGCACCGTCTACCACCTGGCCGGCGTCAACGCCGACGCCGCCTTCGGCTCCCTCACCGACGCCTCGTACGAGAAGGTCTTCCACGCCAAGGCACGCGGCGCGGACGTCCTCGCCGAGGCGATCACCGGCCACGACCCGCAGGCCCTGGTGCTGTTCTCCTCGGTCTCCGCCGTCCTCGGCGCCGCCGGCCAGGCCAACTACGCCGCCGCCAACGGCTACCTCGACGGCCTCGCCGAACGGCTCCGCGCCACCGGCGTCCCCGCCGTCAGCGTCAACTGGGGCCCCTGGGTCCCGGAGGCGAAGGGCGGCATGGCGGCCGCCGCGGCCGTCGAACGCGCCGCGGGACGGCTCGGCATCCGAGCCCTCTCCGACGCCGACGCGGCCGGCCCGCTCGCCCTCGCGACGGACGCGCCCCTGGCCCGCCTCGTCGTCGTCGGCCTCGACCCCGCCCGGTACGCCGAGCAGAACGCCGGCCACGCCCGCGCCGCCCTCGTCGCCGAACTCACCGGCCCCGCACCGGCCGCCGAACGCCCCGAGACCGACGCCGCCGAAGCGGCCGGCTGGATCACCGAGCGGCTGAGCGGCACGGACGAGGAGGAGCGCGAGCACGAACTGCGCGCCGCCGTCCGCTCGCTCGTCGCACGGATGCTCGGCTCCGACGACGGACTCCCCGCCGACGGCTCCGCCGACGCGGAGGGCTTCAACGAACTCGGCCTCGACTCGATCATGGCGATCGACCTGCGGGCCGCCCTCGCCCACGCCATGGGCAGGGACCTGCCGGCGACCGTCGCCATCGACCACCCGAGCGTCCTGTCCATGAGCGAGTTCCTCCTGGCCGAGGACGCCGCCTCACCGGCCGCCCTCGCCACCACCCCCGCACCGGCGACGAAGCCGGTGTCCGCCCTGGTGCCCAGCACCGCCGACACCCCGCAGGCCGGGCCGTCGTCCGAGGAGCTCGACGAGCTCTCCCTCGACGATCTGCTCCAGGCCGTCCACGACGACCTCTCCCAGGAGCGGTGAGCAGGCGATGAAGGCGATACCGACCCCGATACCCACGAGAACGACCACGGCGACACACACGAACGCAGGAGCAGAGTGATGGCGACCGTCCCCGACACCGCGGCGCTCCGGCAGGTGATCCAGGACCAGCTGAAGCTGTCCCGCCGCCTCAAGGACCGCGTGGCCGAGCTGGAGGCCCGCACCCACGCCCCCGTGGCCGTGGTCGGCACCGCGATGCGGCTGCCCGGCGGCATCGACACCCCCGACGCGTACCGGACGTTCCTCTACGCGCCCGACCCCGACACCCGGGCCGTCGGCCCGATCCCCGCGGACCGCACCGGCCTGCGGTCCGTCTACCACCCCGAGCGCGGCAAGGAGGGCCACTCCTACGTGGACCGCGCCGGGTTCCTCGACGACATCGCCTCCTTCGACGCGGCCTTCTTCGGGATCTCGCAGCGCGAGGCCGAGACCATGGACCCGCAGCAGCGCCTGCTCCTCGAAGTGGCCTGGGAGGCCCTGGAGCGCGGCGGCATCGCCGCCCGCCGCCAGGACCGGCTGCCGATCGGCGTGTTCGTCGGCGTCATGGCCTCCGAGTACGGCCGCAGGTTCGTCCACGACGGCGACTACAGCCGCATCGACCCGTACCACTCCACCGGCAGCGGCCACTGCTTCGTCGCCGGCCGGATCAGCTACGCCCTCGGCCTCTCCGGCCCGGCGACCAGCGTCGACACCGCCTGCTCCTCCTCGCTGGTGGCGATCCACCAGGCGGTACGGGCGCTGCGCGGCGGCGAGTGCGACTACGCGCTCGCCGGCGGCGCCAACCTGATCCTCGGCCCCGACCTGATGGTCTCCCTGTGCCAGGGCGAGGCCCTCTCGCCCGGCGGCAGGTCCCGGAGCTTCCTCGCCGACGCCGACGGCTACGGCCGGGGCGAGGGCGTCGGCATGGTCGCCCTGATGCGGCTCGACGACGCCCTCGCACAGGGCCGGCCGGTCCTCGCCGTCGTCCGCGGCAGCGCCGTCAACCACGACGGGGCCTCCTCCGGCTTCACCGTGCCGAGCGGCCCCGCCCAGCAGGAGGTGATCCGGGCGGCGCTCGCCGACGCCCGGGTCGCCCCCGGCACCGTCGGCTACGTCGAGGCCCACGGCACCGGCACCGCCCTCGGCGACCCCATCGAGGTCGGCGCCCTGGACGCCGTCCTCGGCACCGGCGCGGGGGAGCGGACCACCCCCGTCGCCCTCGGCAGCGTCAAGGCCCGGATCGGACACCTGGAGGCCGCCGCCGGCATCGCCGGCGTCCTGAAACTGGTCCTCATGCTCGGCGACGGCACCGTCCCCGCGGGCGCCCAGCCCGGCGACGGACGGCTCAACCCCCTCATCCCCTGGGACCGGATCGCCCTCACCGTGCCCCGGGAAGCGGCACCGTGGGAGGGCGCGCCCGAGGACCGCACCGCCGGCATCAGCGCCTTCGGTCTCTCCGGGACCAACGCCCACGCCGTGCTCTCCGCATACCACCCGGCGCCCGCCGCCCCCGCCGACGTACCGGCGCACCACCCGGAGCTGCTCACCCTGTCGGCCAAGGACCCCCGGGCGCTCGCCGAGCTGTCCGAGCGGGTACGGGAAGCGCTGACCGGCCTCGACGCCGCCGGTGCCGCCTCGCTCTGCCACACCCTGCGCGCCGGCCGGGTCCACTTCGGCCACCGGCTCGCCGTCGTCGGCACCGACGCGGCCGCCCTCGCCGACGCGCTCGCCGCCGGGCAGCCGGCGGACGGCGCGCCCTCCGCCGACCGCGTCGTCCTCACCACCGGCACCGACACCGGCCTCCTGGACGACGCGCTGACCGAACTGGCCCGCCACCACCCCGCACTGGCCGGCACCATCGACGCGGAGGGCACGCCCGCCACCCGGCTCCGGGCCGTCCTGACGCTCCTCGGCGTCAAGACGACCCTCGCCACCGGCGGCGACACGGGCGACCGGGCCGGTGCCCGCCTCACGGCCGGCGGGCGGACCCTGCCGCTCACGGGCACCGCCCCCGAGGACGCGCCCCGCCTCCTCGCCGAGGCGCTGGCCGCGCTCTACCGGGGCGGCGCGCCCCTGCGGCTCGACCACCTCGGCGCGCCCGGTGCCGTGTTCGTCGACGCGCCGACCTACCCCTTCCAGCGCAAGCGGTTCTGGATCGAGGAGACGGCCCCCGAGCCGGCGCACGCCGTACCGGTCCCGGTCGCCCCCACCCGTACCGCGCCGCTCGACCGGGCCGAGATCGGCGCCTATCTGACCACCGAACTCGCCGCCGTCCTCAAGGCGGACGGGGCGCTCGCCCCCGACGTGCCGTTCTGCGAGGTCGGCGGCGACTCCTTCACCGCGATGCTCCTCACCAAGAGCGTCGAGCAGCAGTACGGAGTGGAACTGCCCACCCTGGACTGCCCGGTGGAGATGCCGGTGGCCGAACTCCTCGCCCACCTCAGCGAACAGGTCTGCGTCGCCATGGGGGTGGACGCGTGACCGTCGCGAGGAGCCCGTTCCTGCGGCCCCGCCCGGTCGACGAGCCGGCGGTCCGGCTGATCGGCTTCCACCACGCGGGCGGGTCCGCGGCCGTCTACTACCCCTTCGTCCGCCATCTGCCCGCCGACTGGGACCTGCTCCTGCTCGACCTGCCGGGCCGCGGCAGGCGGGCGGCCGCACCCCAACTGGACGACATGACCGAGGTGGTGGAGACCGTCGTCGCCGACGTCCTGCCGTGGGCGGACGACGAAGCGCCGCTCGCCCTCTTCGGCCACAGCATGGGCTCCGTGGTGGCCCTGGAGACCGCCCGGGCCCTGGAGGCCCTCGGCCGGTACCCGGTGTGGACCGGGGTGTCGGGGCGGGTCGCGCCCCTGCACCCCGGCGTCGGAGCCGTACCCCTGCACGCCCTCGACGACGACGCGCTCCTCGACGTGATGCTGGACCTCGGCGGCATGCCCGAACGGGTCACAGAGGCGAGCGAGTTCCTCGACCGGTTCCTGCGGACCGTCCGCGCCGACCTCAAGGCCGTCGACAACTACCGCCCCGCGCCGGGCCGTTCGCCGCTCAGCTCACCGCTGACGGTGTTCGGCGGCACCCAGGACGCCTGGGCCCCCGCCTCCGCCATGCACCTGTGGCGCCGCGAGACGGGCGGGCGCTTCGCCCAGAAGTTCTTCCCGGGAGGCCACTTCTACTTCCTGGACTCCGGCTTCCCGGCCCTGACGGACCAAGTGGTCGGCCAGATCGAGACCTGCCTCGACCCGGCGGACGACGTACAGGTCGCCTAGGCCCTCTCCGCCGTACAGGGCCTGGGCGCCCACCGCACGACAGCAGCAGTCGCACCACCACACACGCATCAGACCAGACCGGACCAGAACAGAGGGAGAACACAATGCGCTGGGACAACCTGCACGTCGCCGGACTCGGGGCCTACCTTCCGGAGCAGGTCGAGACCGCCGCCGAGGCCGTCGCCGCCGGCCGCTACGACGCCGAGGAGGCCACCTCCAACGGCATCCGCGCCGTCCGCGTGGCCCGCGCCGACGAGCCCGGCCCCGTCATGGCCGCCCACGCCGGCCGCCAGGCCGTCGAGCGCGCCGGCCGGCCCCACGAGGAGTACGACATCGTCCTCCACGGCTGCGTGGGCCACCAGGGCCAGGACTTCTGGACGCCCGTCAACTACGTACAGAACGAGACCGTCGGCGGCACCGGCCTCTCCCTGGAGATCCGGCAGGGCTCCAACGGCGGCCTCGCGGGCCTGGAGATCGCCGCCTCGCACCTCGCGAGCCGCAGCAAGCCCGCCGCCGCCCTCGTCACCACCGGCGACGCCTTCCGGCTGCCGTACTTCGACCGCTGGGGCTCCGACAGCCAGCAGGCGTACGGCGACGGCGCCGGCGCCCTCGTCCTCTCCAACCAGGGCGGCTTCGCCCGCCTCAAGTCCACCGCGACCTACACGGACTCCTCCCTGGAGCCCATCTACCGCGGCACGACGGGCTGGACCGACGGCCCGTTCCTCGACGGCAAGCCCGTCGACCTGCGCACCCGCAAGTCCGACTACCTCCTCAAGGAGGAAGGCGCCTACGACCACGTCATCCAGCAGATGACGAAGAACGCCTCCCAGGTGCTCCAGGAGGCGCTCGACGACGCGGACGCCAAGCTGTCCGACGCCCGCTTCTTCGTCCACGCCAACATCGCGGAGACGATCGCTCAGTTCTCGTTCTACTCGCTGCTCGGCGTGGACCGCGCCACCACCACCTACGACTGGGGCCAGGACTACGGCCACATGGGCGCCGGCGACCAGCTCATCGGCATGAACCACGTGGTGGAGGCCAGGAACCCGCAGCCCGGCGACCTCCTGGTCACCATGGGCGTCGGCGTCGGCTTCATGTGGACCGTCGCCGTCCTGGAGTTCACCGAGTCGCCCCAGTGGTGACGCCCCGCCACCGTCAGCGCGGCCAGGTCACTGGTCCCAGAGGAACCGCAGACCCGCGTTGACCAGGAAGATCCCCACGAACGCCGCCGCCCAGCCCTGCCTCCCCGAGGCGGCGAGGGCGGCGGCGCCGCTTCCGAACCACAGCACCTCAAGGAGCACCCGGCCGCCACCGTGCACCGGGTACGTGGCGCGCGGCGCCCCGAACAGCGCCCACACGGCGATCAGACCGATCGGCACACCCACGCCGAGGAGCAGCTTCAGCGGCCACTTGTCGGTGGTGGTGAACCCCCACAGGGCGACCGCCGCGTACACCGAGAGTTCCAGCAGGAACATCACGAGCAGGTTGAAGGCCTTGAGGGACGAGAGCATGAGGGACTCCTAGAGCGTGCGGGTGCGGGCGGGTCAGACCGTCAGATCGGTACGGAGCGTGAAGCGGGTCAGCCGGGGGTCGGAGCTGAGGATGGCGCGCTGGAGCTCCTGGAGCCGCGGCGACGGCTCCACCCCCAGCTCCTCCACGAGGAAGCCGCGGAGCGCCGTGAACGCCTCCAGGGCACGCCACTGCTGACCGGACCGGTAGAGCGCCGTCATGTACTGGGCGCACAGGTTCTCGTGCATCGGGTGGCGGGCGGTCAGCACCGCCAGCTCGCTGAGCAGCGCGTGGTGCCGGCCGAGCGCGAGATCGGCCTCGACGCGGGACTCCACCACACACAGGTGACTCTCCTCCAGGCGCGTGACCTCCACGCCGAGCCGCAGCCCGTGGTGCACGTCGACCAACGCCCGGCCACGCCACACCGCGAGCGACTGCCGCAGCAGACGCGAGCCCGTCTCCCGGTCACCCAGGTCGAGCGCCCGCCGCCCGGCGGCCGCGAGCCGCTCGAAGGCGTGCACGTCGACCTCCTCCGGCGTGATGTCGAGGAGATAGCCGCCGTAACGGGTCGCCAGCACGTCCTTCGCCCGGCGCGGGCCCTCCGGCGGCAGCGCCGCCTCGATGCGCTTGCGCAGCTGGAGGATGTACGTCTGCAGCGTCGTCTGCGCGCTCCTCGGCGGCTCCATGTCCCACAGCTCCTCCATGAGCGTGGGCACCGGCACTATCTGGCCGGCCTGCAGGGCAAGCAGCGCGAGGATCTGCCGGGGCTTGCCGGCGGTCGGCAGGAGCGCGACCCCGTTCTCCGAAGCCTCGAAGGACCCCAGGACCTTGATGTCCATGCAGCTCCACCCCTCCACTCGCCAGCTCTCATGGTGCTACCGAGTCTGGCCCGCCCGCCCGCCGTGACGACAGTGCCCTGGTCACCGGCCTCCCATGAACCCCGAACGTGCCGATGCATGAGAAATCCATGGTCCGTACGAGGGCGCTGGACGTGAGTACGAGTCCGGCTCAAGCGCCGCCGCCGACGATCGGCCCGTACCGACGAGCTGTCCGCACACCGAGGACAGGACGGCCCGGCCGACGGAGGCGCGCGCGTGAGGAGAGATCATTGACCACGGTATCCAGCCCGGCGGATCGTGAAACCCGGAAGTCGCCACTGGAATCACTGCGCGCACTGCGCGCCGGCGGCACACTGGCCGAGAACTACCCGTCCGTCGCCCCGCTCCTCGCCGCCATGGTCTCCGGCGGCGCGGACGCCGACTTCCGGCGCGCCGGCAACCTCCTCGTCCAGCTCGACCGGCAGGCCGTCCTCACGGCCCGCCCCGAGACCGAGACCGCGGTCGTCGCCCTCACCGGACACTCCACGATCGGCGGCGTACGAGCGCCGCTGACCGCCGAGTTCGCCCGCCACGGCGTCCTCGTCGAGGACCGTCTCGGCGACTTCGACGCCTATCTGCGCGACCTGCGCGACCCGGCGAGCGCCCTGCACGCCCCCGACGTCGACCTGGCCCTGTGGATCCTCGACCCGCAGACCCTCCTCGACGAGATGGGCACGCCCTGGCAGGCCGACGACCTCGTACGGACCGCCGAGCGCAAGCTCGCCCAGATCGAGAGCCTCGCCACCGCCTTCACCGGGAACGCCACGGCCGCGCTGGTCCTCAACACCGTGCCGCTGCCCCGCAGCGTCACGCACCAGCTCATCGACCACGAGTCCCGGGCCCGCGCCGGCATCGCCTGGCGCGACTTCAACAGCGGCCTCCTGCGCCTCGCCCTCGGCAACCCCCGGATCCACGTCGTCGACCTCGACCCGGTCGTCGCCTCCGGCGTCCCGCTCGACGAGCCCCGCATGGCCGCCTACGCCAAGGCCAGCCTCGGCGACGACCTGCTCGCCCGCTACGCCCGGGAGGTCGCCCACCTCTCCCGCATGCTGCGCGGCCGGACGAAGAAGGTCCTCGTCGTCGACGCCGACAACACCCTCTGGGACGGGATCCTCGGCGACGACGGCCCCGACGGCATCGCCGCCGCCACCACCTTCCGCGGCGAGGCCTTCGGCAACTTCCAGCGGGTCGTCAAGCAGATCGGCACCCAGGGCATCCTGCTCGCGGTCAGCAGCAAGAACGACCACGAGCCGGTCGTCCAGGTCCTCAAGGACCACCCCGACATGGTGCTGCGCGAGGCCGACTTCGCCCGCGTCAACGCCAACTGGCAGCCCAAGGACGCCAATCTCCTGGACATCGCCGAGAAGCTCAACCTCGGCGTCGACAGCTTCGTCTTCGCCGACGACTCGCCCTTCGAGTGCGGCCTGGTCGCCGACAGCCTCCCGCAGGTCGCCGTCGTCCGCCTCGACGAAGAACCCGCCCTGCACATCGAGAAGCTCCTCGCCGACGGCTGGTTCGACACCGCCCGCCTCACCGACGAGGACCGGGCGCGGGCCGCGCTCTACCGCACCGAGTCCGAGCGCGCCGAACTCCTCGAGAACGCCGGCTCCATGGAGGAGTACCTCGAAGGGCTCGGCGTCCGCGTCCGGCTCGCCGAGGCCGGCCCGGGTGACATCGACCGGGTCGCGCAACTCTCCCTGCGGACGAACCAGTTCAACCTGACGACCGTACGGCTCACGGCGGAGGAGGTGGCCGCCCGGGTCGACGACCCCGACCACCTCGTCCTCGCGATCCGCTCCGGCGACCGCTTCGGCGACAACGGCGTCGTCGGCGCCGTCTTCGCCCGCCGCACCGGCGACGACGACGGCCATGACCTCCGGATCGACAACATGCTGCTCTCCTGCCGGGTCTTCGCCCGCGGCATCGAGCAGACCGCGATCGCGAGCCTCCTCGCCCACGCCGCCGCCACCGGCGCCCGGGCCGTCCTCGCGAGCTACCGGCCGACCGCCAAGAACAAGAACGTCCGGGAGTTCTGGCCCTCCATGGGCTTCGTCCCCACGCCGCCCGCCTCGACGGCGGACGGCGAACTCCCCTTCCGTCGCGACCTGGAGAACCTCCCGGTCGTCCCCTCCCACATCCTGCTCGACTCCACCCTGGAAGGCACCGCGTCATGACCAAAGAGGACTTCATCCACCTGGTACGCGACGAGCTCGACCTGCCGCTCGGCGTCGACGACCTCTCCGCGGACTTCGACCACGTCGTGAGCTGGGACTCGATGCACATGCTGCGGCTCGTCGCCGCCGTCGAGCGCGAGACCGGCTCCCGCGTCCCCGTCGGCAAGCTGCTGGCCGACCGCAGCCTGTCCGCCATCTACGAGCGCATCAGCGCGGCGTGAACCGCCGAGGATTCCAGCAGAGGCAGGAGAGAACCCCATGAGTATCGACGCCCGGGACACCGCTCGGGACACCGCTCGGGACGCCCGGCCCGTGTCGCCCGAGGCGCCGGCCGGCCAGGCCGCCGCCGGCCCGGACGCCCCCGCCACCGGCAAGCGCGGACTGATCCTCGCCGTCGTCGCCGTCGCCCAGCTCGTCTGCGTCCTCGACGCGACCATCGCCAACGTGATGCTTCCCCAGCTCCGCGGCGACCTCGGGCTCGGCACGGCGGGCCTGCAGTGGGTCATGAACATCTACGTGCTGCTCTTCGGCGGCCTCATGCTGCTGGGCGGCCGCCTCACCGACGTCTTCGCCCGCCGCACCGTCCTGGTCAGCGGCATCGCCCTGTTCACCCTCGGCTCCCTCGCCGCTGCCACCGCCGACAGCGGCGGCATGCTGCTGACCGGCCGCGGCCTCCAGGGCATCGGCGCCGCCGTCCTCTCGCCGGCCGCCCTCTCCATCCTGGTCACGACCTACCCCGAGCCCGCCGAGCGCGCCAAGGCCCTCGGCGTCTGGGGCACCGTCATGGGCGTCGGCGCCAGCCTCGGCACCCTGCTCGGCGGCGCCGTCACCGACATCGACTGGCGCTGGGCGTTCCTCATCAACGTCCCCATCGGGCTGCTGCTGATCGCCGCCGCGTTCCTGTACGTCCCGAAGATCGTCCGCACCGGCGCCCGCCCGCCCGCCGACGTCGCGGGCGCCCTCACCGGCACCCTCGGCCTGCTCGCGCTGGTCTTCGGCATCGTCACCGCCGGCGCGGAGGGCTGGACCGACCCGACCGCCCTCGGCTCGCTCGCCGCCGCCGTCGTGCTGCTCGCCGCGTTCGTCCGGGTGGAGGCCACCGCCAAGGCGCCGCTGCTGCCCCTGCACCTGCTGCGCCGCCGGTCCGTCGCGACCGGCACCGTCGCCCAGCTGATCACCGCGGGCCTGATGCTGCCGGCCTTCTTCATGCTGCCGCAGTACATGCAGCTCGGCCTCGGCTACACCCCGATGGAGGTCGGCCTCGCCTACATCCCGACCTGCCTCGCGATGCTCGGCGTGTCCGGCGCCGTCCCGGTGCTCATCGCCAAGTTCGGGCCCCGCGTCCCGTACGTCATCGGCACCGTCCTGCTCGCCGTCATGCTGGTCCTGATGCTCGGCGCCGAGACCACCAGCGGCTACTGGTCGCTGCTGCTGCCCGTCACCGCGCTCCTCGGCGTCGGCCTGGTGCTCTGCATGATGACGGCCCCGGTCGTCGGCACCCAGGACGCGTCGGAGCAGGACGCGGGCACCACCTCCGCCATCCTGAACGCCTCCACCGAGGTCGGCGGCGCCCTCGCCCTCGCCGTCACGGCGACCGTCGTCGGCTCCCGCCTCGCCGAGCTCACGGCCGAGGGCGTCGGCACCGCCGAGGCGTTCACCGAGGCGCTCCAGAGCGGCTTCCTGGTCCTCTTCGTCTGGATCGCCGCCAACCTGGCCATCGCCCTCCTCGGGTTCGCCGGCCGCCCGGCGGCCACCGAAGAGCCGAAGTCCTGACCGGCGCCGCCGGGCGGCCCCCCACCCGCCCGGCGGCCCTTCCTCCTCCGGATCCGCACCGGACCGAGGAGATCCCCAGCCCGCTCTCTCCGCGCAGAGAGGCAGACAGATGCTCCAGCAACGCCACCGGCCCGCGGCCTCGGACACCACCGCCGCCACCGTCGTCGCCGCCACAGCCCCCGCGCCCACCGCCGCGACACCCGCGCCGGTCGCCCCGGGCGGCGGCCCCGTCGCCCTCCTCCTCGGAGCGGCGGCACCCCACCGGCACCCCGGCGAGGCCGCCGCCAACTCCACCCTCCTGGAGACCTGGTCGAGCGGGGTACGCACCTGGGTCCTCGACCGCGCGGAGCTGCTCGCCGCCCGCGGCCCCGAGGCCCGGATCCTCTCCGACGAGTCCACCGGACTCGCCGACGTCCACACCGAGGAGTGCGTGGCCTGGGCCCGCGACCGGCAGGCCGCCGGCCACCGCTTCGACGTCGTCCTCGGACTGCGCGAGGACGTCCAGCCCGCCGCCGCCGGCCTCGCCGCCGCCCTGGACCTGCCCGGCAACCCTCCGGACGCCGTCCGCCGCGTCCAGGACACCGGCGCCCGGCTCGCCGCCCTCGCCGCCGGCGGGTTCCTCGTCGACGAGGACCCCGACCGGGCCCCCGAGGGCACCGCCCTCACCGCCGTCGGCGCCTTCGTCTCGGGCCGCCCCCACGTCTTCCTCCTCGCCACACCCACCGAGGACGGCTGGGCCCCCGCCACCGGACTGCCCCACGCCCCCCAGGCCCTCGCCGCGGAGGCCGCCGCGGCCGTCCTCCACCTCGGACTCCGCTTCGGCGTCTTCCGGGTGGACCTGCGCGCCACCGACCGGGGCATCGCCGTCTCGGACGTCCGCCTCACCCTCGAAGGCCCCGGCCTCCAGGCCCACCTGGCCCGGACGCTGCCCGGCGTCGAGCTCTTCAACCTCGTGTACGACGACGCCCTGGGCCGCCCGGCGGCCCTCCCGGCAACGCCCCTCGCCCCGGCCGCCCAGCCGCCCACCGCCCCCTCGACGGCACCCCCGTTCGTGCTCCTCGCGGGCGAACCCGAGGCAGCGGCGGCCGAGCCCCACATATGCCGTGGCACCGACTGAGACCGACCGGTCCGACCGAACGAGAGCCGGAGACCCCGAATGACCACCGAGCTCGTCCAGCTGCTCACCCCCGAGGGCCTTCGGGTCGACCACCCCGAGTACGGCGTCGACCCGAGCGCGGAGGAACTGCGCGGCCTCCACCGTGACATGGTGCTGGCCCGCCGCCTCGACGCCGAGGCCGTCACCCTGCAACGCCAGGGCGAGCTGGCCCTGTGGCCCTCGCTGCTCGGCCAGGAGGCCGCCCAGATCGGCTCCGCCCGCGCCCTGCGGCGCCGGGACCACGTCTTCCCCAGCTACCGCGAGCACGGCGTGGCCCTGGTCAGGAACGTCGACCCGGCCCACCTCCTCGCGCTGTTCCGCGGCGCCAGCAACGGCAGTTGGGACCCCGCCGAGAACAACTTCCACCTCTACACCCTCGTCATCGGCTCGCAGGTCCTGCACGCCACCGGCTACGCGATGGGCGTGGCCAAGGACGGCGCCGACACCGCCGTCATCGCCTACTTCGGCGACGGCGCCTCCAGCCAGGGCGACGTGGCGGAGGCCTTCACCTTCGGCGCGGTCTACGACGCCCCGGTCGTCTTCTTCTGCCAGAACAACCAGTGGGCCATCTCCGAGCCCACCGAACGCCAGATGCGCGCCCCGCTCTACCGGCGCGCCCCGGGCTTCGGCTTCCCCGGCGTCCGTGTCGACGGCAACGACGTCCTCGCGTGCCTGGCCGTCACCCGCGCCGCCCTCGACCACGTACGAACCGGCTCGGGACCGATGTTCGTCGAGGCGTACACGTACCGCATGGGCGCCCACACGACCTCCGACGACCCGACCCGCTACCGCGACGAGGCGGAGGTCGAGGAGTGGCGCGCCAAGGACCCGATCCTGCGGCTCCGCCGGCTCCTGGAGCGCGAGGGCCACGCCGACGAGGCGTGGTTCGCCGCCCTCGACGAGGAGGCGGAGGCGCTCGCGCGGCGCGTCCGCGAGATCGTCAGGACGATGCCCGATCCCGACCCGATGACGATGTTCGACAGCGTGTACGCGGACGGGCACGCGCTCGTCGACGAGGAACGTGCCCGGTTCGCCGCCTACCAGGCGTCCTTCGAGGACGCCGGACGGAGCAACTAGTCATGGTCACGAAGAGCCTTCCCGTGGCGAAGGCGCTCAACGAAGCCCTGCGCGCGGCGCTGGAGGCCGACCCCAAGGTCCTGCTCATGGGCGAGGACATCGGAAAGCTCGGCGGCGTCTTCCGCGTGACCGACGGTCTGCAGAAGGACTTCGGCGAGAGCCGTGTCATGGACTCGCCGCTCGCCGAGTCGGGCATCGTCGGCACGGCGATCGGTCTGGCCCTGCGCGGCTACCGGCCGGTCGTGGAGATCCAGTTCGACGGTTTCGTCTTCCCCGCGTACGACCAGATCGTCACGCAGCTCGCGAAGATGCACGCCCGCTCCCAGGGGAAGGTGCGCCTGCCCGTCGTGATCCGCATCCCGTACGGCGGCGGCATCGGCGCGGTCGAGCACCACTCCGAGTCACCGGAGGCGCTGTTCGCGCACGTCGCGGGCCTGCGGATCGTGTCGCCCTCGACCTCGTCGGACGCGTACTGGATGCTGCGGCAGGCCATCGAGAGCGACGACCCGGTCATCTTCTTCGAGCCGAAGCGCCGCTACTGGGACAAGGGCGAGGTCACCGTGCCCGACAGCGGCTCCGCCGCGGGCTCCGCCGCCCCCGGCGAGCTGCACAGGGCGCGGGTCGCCCGCGCCGGCACCGACGTCACCCTCGCCGCCTACGGCCCGATGGTGAAGGTCTGCCTCCAGGCCGCCGTCGCGGCCGAGGAGGAGGGCAGGTCCATCGAGGTCCTCGACCTCCGCTCGATGTCCCCGATCGACTTCGACACCGTCCAGGCCTCGGCCGAGAGGACCGGCCGGCTGGTCGTCGTCCACGAGGCCCCGGTCTTCTTCGGCGCGGGCGCGGAGATCGCCGCCCGGATCACCGAGCGCAGCTTCCACCACCTGGAGGCTCCCGTTCTGCGGGTCGGCGGCTACCACGCGCCGTATCCGCCGGCGCGCCTGGAGGAGGAGTACCTGCCGGGCCTCGACAGGGTGCTCGACGCGGTCGACCGCTCGCTGGCGTACTGAGGGAAAGAGATCATGGCTATTCGCGAATTCAGGATGCCCGACGTGGGGGAGGGGCTGACCGAGGCCGACATCCTCACCTGGTACGTCAAGCCGGGTGACCCCGTGGTGGACGGGCAGGTCGTGTGCGAGATCGAGACGGCGAAGGCGGCGGTGGAACTCCCCGTCCCCTTCGACGGGGTCGTACGGGAGATCGGCTTCCCGGAGGGGACGACGGTGGACGTCGGCGCCGTGATCATCTCGGTCGACACGGAGGCCATGGCAGGTGCCGTGACAGGAGTCGTGGCGGAGGTCCTGCCGGAGAAGCCGACGGAGAGGGAGACGGCGAAAGCGACGGAGAAGGTGCCGGCGGCCGGCACGGGACAGCCGGAACGCCGACCCGTGCTCGTCGGCTACGGCGTCATGGAGGCCTCCGCGAAGCGCCGCCCCCGCAAGCCGGCGCACGGCACGTCCCCCGCGGGCCGGGGGCCCGCCGCCGGACCGCGCCCGCTGGCCAAGCCCCCCGTCCGCAAGCTGGCCAAGGACCTCGGGGTCGACCTGACGGTCGTCCGCCCCTCCGGCGGGGGAGGCACGATCACGCGCGCCGACGTGCACGCCGCCGCCGTGGTCGACATCGGCACCCGCGAGGTCGTGACACAGCCGGCCGCGGCGCCCGCGGCCCCCGCGGCCGTCCTGCCGGACGCCCGGGAGATCCGTATCCCCATCAAGGGTGTGCGGAAGGTGACGGCGGCGGCGATGGTCGGTTCGGCGTTCACGGCCCCGCATGTCACGGAGTTCGTGACGTTCGACATCACGCGGACGATGAAGCTGGTCGAGGAGCTGAAGTCCGACAAGGACATGTCGGGGCTGCGGGTCAATCCGCTGCTTCTCATCGCGAAGGCCGTGCTGGTCGCGGTGAAGCGGAACCCGGAGATCAACGCTGCCTGGGACGAGGCGGCGCAGGAGATCGTGCTCAAGCGGTACGTGAACCTGGGCATCGCCGCGGCCACCCCGCGCGGTCTGATCGTGCCGAACAT